>JAFGHZ010000027.1 GCA_016929875.1 Dehalococcoidales bacterium | reverse complement strand
GGTTGTGGCCGTAGTTGTCGTCGACTTCGGGCCGCAAGCGGAGAGGAACAGTGCTGTGATGATGAGTATCGAGATAACTAAAAACAGGCTTTTTTTCACTAAATATCCTCCTTACTTAGATTTACCTGATTGTAGATTTGCCATATTGAGTGAAACCTTTCTAAATTGCTAGTCCTCCTTATATTTTAAGTGAGACGGTCTGTCTCACTCTGTAGCCAGTAGAAACATCCTGATTTCACATAGTATGGGGGGAGGTAGGCAAATTCCCCTCCCCCATACTATGCTATTCAAGGAGGTAAGATGTCATCTCATTTTAAGGTTGTCCACCCATTGCTTTCTTCATCGCAACCTTATTCCAGATGCGAGCTATTACTCCGCCGCTTTGATATCTACCCAGAGCGGCTTCCCCATGATAACCGCCGATCCAGGGTTGGGCTACTCCGATTGTCCTCGGCGCATTGAGTGCGACGATCCAGTGCTGCCTGATAGCGTACATGAGGCCCTCTCTGGCGATGTCGTTCAATTCCATCAAATCGTCGGAAGCAGTAAGATCCGTGTAGTACTTGTCGAATACGGGGTCGTTGTTGCCTGTGAAGTTCCACGATATTCCTCCTGCGTAGAAGGAGAAGGTGCTCATCGGGGTGTCAACAAAAGCCCCAAAAGCAATAAGCATTGACCCCTTGATCGTATGGCTCCAGGCGATTGCGTCCATTGCGCCACGGTCCGGGGCGTTTATGGTTACTCTGACACCGATGTCTTCCCAGTAACCTTTTACGATTTGGGCCAGGTCTACAACAGTGGCGTAGGTGTTGATAGTGGTATCAAAGCCGTCGGGATACCCCGCGTCAGCTAGTAATTGCCTTGCCCCTTCCGGATTGTAAGTATATTCGTCCTTCAAGTCCTGCGGCCATTCGTCGAATGGAGTAGCATAGTCCCTACATGCCGCGCTAGCTATGGGTTGAGGGAATGTGTCTGCGAGACCGTTAAAATAGGTCTCAGCCATCTCCGGTAAGTTGACGGCCATCTGCATCGCAGCACGCACGTTAATGTCGGTAAAAGGCTCCTGGTCGCACATAAGTTGTACGGCATACGAAGCACCTGGAGAGGTGAATACCTGCATATCGGGATTTGTTGCCAGCAGGGCTATATAGTTTTCGTAAGATACGGCTGCTGTAAAATCCAGTTTTCCTGTGCGCAGTGCTGATAAAACCGTTGCTGCGTCGGGGATAACCAGCATTTTTACTTTATCAAAGTACGGGAGTTTGTTTTCAGGATGACGCTCGTCGTATCTCCAGTAGCTTGGATTTTTGACAAGCTCTATGTACGAGCTAGCCACAATGTTATTAATCATGAACGGCCCGGTGCCCACGGCGTTTTTCCAGTCATCCAGCCCGGCTGTAAACGCTTCTCGTGTGTAGATGACATCCGCGAGACCACCTGCAAACAGAGCGGTCCAGAGCGCTGCCGACGGCCCGTGTTTTATTTCAATAGTGTACTTATCAATAACGGTCACCGCAGTGACTTTTGTGTAGGCCAATCCCGATATAGCCGTGCTTGGCTTGGTGAATTCGCCGAGACCTAACAACCTGTTGAAGCAGAACGCAACATCGCTGGCGGTCAACTCGCGCCCGTTCACCGGCGGCTTATTCTGGTAATGAATGCCGTGGCGGAGGTTGATAATAATAGTATTAGTGTCAGGTAGATCCCAGGATTCGGCCAGACAACCTATCGTTTCAGAGACAGGCGGGAGACCTACCCTGAATATGTCGGGATAGACTGTCCGGTCTGCGGCCCAGTTCCCCCACGCAAAGGTTTCGTAGATGAATTTATGAACATATTCCGAACCGCCTTCGTGAATATATGGGTCCCAGCGCCGCGGTTCACCGGCAATCGGAAATACTATTGAACCGCCGTATTCCGGCTCGCTCTCAGCGGCAGTTGTAGCCACTATCGTGGGTATCTCGGTAGTAGTGGTGGTGGTTGTAACTGCCGTAGTTGCAGCCGTTGTTGTGGTTGCTGCCGTGCTGGTAGTTGAAGTGGTCCCCCCACACGAGCTAAGAACCATTGACAGCATTACAAAGATGCTACCAACGACTAAGTAACTTTTATTCCTCATCTTTTGCCTCCTCAAATTCAATTCGGTAAATCTTGATAAGTGCCTAATCTGTTAATCACAGATGTATTTCCGGGCGAATTGATATCATCTGCCAGCTTGCTCTATAGTCTATCACCCCCCTGTTTTCTCCTGTGTGGGGTATAGTTAATCGTTTTGACTATAGTTACTATAGTAGTTACTATAGTAACTAACGCACAGCCCGTCAATACGTAAAATGGAGTAGTGACACTCCTTATTTAGTGCTGTCTGAATGAAACCATGAAGTTTTTTGTCAGGCAGTTTCAATCGCTGCTTAAAAAATCGGCTGTGGGTTCAAACCTGGCGGACAAGTGAAAGAGTGGGAAAAATGATATGTGACTTGAACTTATGACTCAGAGATGTTAAATTATAAAATCTAGTTTAGAAGGGAGAAACATATATATGGCAGTAAATGCTATCGACAGAATCAGGATGGCAAGGTATAGCGCGTTTCAGTGGCGTTGTGAACTCAGTCTGGTAAAAAAGCTCGGCCTGGCAGTAGCTATGGCTTGCGTTACCGGGTTGATAGCACAGGTAAGAATCGCTCTACCGTGGACACCCGTGCCGATTACAGGCCAGACTTTTGCCGCACTTCTGGCAGGCGTCTTGCTCGGGCAGTGGTGGGGCGGTATCAGTATGGCAATCTATGCCGGACTCGGCATTGCGGGCATACCATGGTTCATCGGCTGGACGGGTGGTGTTGCCCATCTCGCCGGTCCGACTGGTGGCTATATTATCGGCTTCATTTTTGCCGCGCTTTTCGTCGGGCATTGTACGGATAAATATGTTAAAGCGCGCAAATTCCCCCGGATGCTGGGTTTAATTCTCTTTGCCAACCTCGTTCTGATATATGTGCCGGGACTACTGCAACTGTACCTGTGGTCGAACCTGATTAATGGAAGCACGACCGGTATTTACCAAGTCCTTACGATGGGTTTCTTCCCGTTCATTATCGGCGATGTTATTAAGTCGGTTGCCGTCGCCGTAACAGCCTGGGCAGTAACGCCGAAACAAGCCTACAACAGGGAATCGGACAGGGAATAAATCTGGATCTCTACCGGGATAGTAAGTTTTCTGGTACGATGTTTTTGATAGGCAGGTTATATTCCAAGCCCGGTCAATCTGGCTATCTGGAACACCAGAATAGCCATCGAGAAGGAAAGTACCAATTGGAAAACGACCGAGAAGACCGTCCAGCGCCAGCTTTTTGTTTCTTTGCGGACTACAGCGACCGTGGCGACACAAGGGATGAAAAGTACCTGGACCACCAGAAAAGCCAGAGCCGAAGCCGGTACCAGTATTCCTTTTAATGCGGAGATAAGTCCGACGTTGTTCCCTCCCAGCAATATACTCAGTGTTGCGATAGTATTCTCTTTAGCGACAAAACTGGACAGTAAGGCTACCATGAGTTGCCAGTTCAATCCCATGAGCTTCCCGATAGGCTCAAGTCCCTTGCCAATCATGGCAAGGAAGCTTTCATCGATGCTGCTGCCGGGGAAGCTCGATGCAAACCAGATTAAAACAGACATTGCCAGGATGATTGTCCCCGCACGCTTGACGAAAGCTACCAGACTTTGCCACGTAACCAGCCATATGGTCCGCGGATTAGGCAAATGATATAGCGGCAATTCCATTATCAGAGCGGTCCTCTCGCCACTGACAACAAACCGGTTCAAGATTAACCCTGAAACTGCCAGCATCAACAAGCTGAACAGGATGATGCCTGTCGAAACAAGTATGGATTGGCTCCCGAAGAAAGCTGCAGCTATTACAGCAATTACTGCCATCCTGCCGGTGCAGGGAATCAACGGTGTCAGCAGTATGGTCAGGAGACGGGCGCGTTTTGATTCGATGATGCGTGTTCCCATTACTGCCGGGACATTGCATCCAAAGCCTAAAATAAGAGGCAAGACCGATTTACCGTGCAGTCCTATGAGGTGCATAAAGCGGTCAGTCACGAATGCGACTCTTGTCATGTAACCCGTGTCTTCCAGTACTGCCCAGGCGAGAAAGAAGAAGAACAGTATCGGAATGAAGGTCAGGACTGTCCCTACGCCGCCCAGTATGCCTTCGCCCAGGAAGCTCGGTACCCAGGCAGGTGCGGACTGGAGCCCATTATAAATAAACTCCCGAGCCCTATCGATTATACTGACTTCGAGGAATTGCTGTATCGGGACACCGATGCTGTAAACGAACGAGAAAACGATGCCCATTACCGCTATCAAACAGACAATACCCCATATCGGGTGGGTCGCAATGCGGTCGAGTTTCTCGGTCAGCGACACCTGCCCTAAGGGCGGTCTTTGCTGAATAGTTTTTACTATTTTCTCTACCCACTCGAACCGAAGGGTAGCTATAGTTACTGCGGCAGACTCATTCGCTTTCAGGAAAGATTCGAGTTCTGTCGATTGGGGTTGAGGAAGACGCTGTTTAACCAGCCTGCTGATTTGTTCGTCGCCCTCGAGTAACTTCGTTGCCGTCCAGTGGCGCGAGTAAGGAACGACACTCTCATTGGTCAAAAGCTCCGCGGCATGGTCTATGACTTTTTCTATCTCGCTATCGGCTTCGATATGCTTTATGTCCCGGCTTTTTTTCGGTCGGGCGGCTTCCTGCTCAATCGCCCTTGTCAATTCGCTCAGGCCCTGGTTCTTGCTGGCAATCATTGGCACGACAGGTATATTTAGAGCTGATTCCAGAGCTTCGGGGTCAACTTTTCTTCCCTCTTGCTCGGCGACATCCGTCATATTCAGAGCGATTACCAACCGTGGTGCCAGTTCGATAAGTTCCGCGACCAAGTATAAATTACGCTCCAGACTGGCGGCATTGATGACGGCTACGACCACATCCGGGTGTTCCGTAGCCAGATAATCCCTGGCAATTTGCTCTTCTGCGGAGTTGGCTGTAAGACTGTACGTACCGGGCAAATCAATCAAGTCGAAGATCAGGTCACCACGATGCAGTACGCCTGTTTTTTGTTCTACAGTCTTACCGGGCCAGTTGCCTACATGTTGTGAGAGTCCGGTCAATAGATTGAAGATTGTGCTTTTACCGACATTGGGAGATCCCGCAAGCGCTACTACAATACGCTTTTCTCCAAGTTTTCCCAGCATATATTATTTATTCCTAGCCACGACTATTTTTTCTGCTACCCCTCGTCCGAGCGCCACTTCCGTATCATGAATTTTGACTAATACAGGACCACCGCTGGAATTCCTGAGCATCTTTACCAGACTACCGGGCGTAAAGCCCAGAGATAGACATCGCCCCAGCATACTACGTCCACTCGCATATGATTTTATGATGCCGGATTCGCCCGAGCTGAGCCTGCTGAGAGCAATTTCTTCAACGGTCGCAGTTTTCCCCTTTTTCGGGACGAGGTGGGCAAGTAAAAGTTCGGCAATCTCTTTGCCTAACCGCTGGTGTTGCCCTTCGACTTTCAATTCAACTGAACCATCGCTATTCTTCTTCTCGATATCCACAATTGTTTTCGGTTTTAATCCTAATTTGTCGATATCTCCGAGCAAATCAGGCTTCCTCTCGATAACAGTCTCGATGCATACGCTCTGCCCGGGTTCGAAGTCCAAAATAGGTATAACATGTTGTTCTCTGATGTTTCCGTCTTTATCCGGTATAGGATGTCCGTGAGGGCAGGTGTCGACATTACCCAGTAACGAAGCCAGCTTGTTCTCGGTCTCAGGGGAAGTCGCATGTTCCAGCCGGCAAGCTTCGTTATGTACCTTGTCCCATTTCATACCGAGAATATCGGACAGGAATCTCTCCCACAGGCGATGTCGTCTTATCACTGAGAGAGCCTTTTTGTTTCCCCGATTGGTGAGAATAGCTCCCTTGTTAGCCGTATATTCTATGAAACCCTCATTCGCAAGCCTGCGTAACATGTCGGTAACTGCCGGTAGTGAAACTCCTAAATCACCGGCTAATGCCGATGTAGAAACCGGTGTTTCAGTCCTCTGCCTCTTATAAATTGCTTCCAGATACTCTTCTATTCTCTCGCTATCCATCTCAAACTCTCATACTTAAGCTAGCTTAAATATATCATATCAGATAGTGGTTGTCTATTTACGTTAAAAGAATAGCTCCTGACATTTGCTAGGAGCTAAAACTGAAACCGTAATATTCTTATGTTGAGGTTACGCTCTGACTTTTTGGTCTTCTTTCTTAAGCATTGCCTCCCGCCGCACTGCAAGCTTGTTCAGCCTTTGCTGATATATTTCCTCCATTGCTTGCCCGAATTCACACTGAGTACAATTGTAACCACGGCTGCAAATCCTGTAGCTGATTTCACCTCTGAGGCTATATCGGCATAACCTCTGATTGCCAGGCAATTCCTTAAGTCTTTCGAGTGCCGCAATAGATTCGGCTGAATCACCCTTTGACATCCTTTCTGCCATCATCTGGTCGAACTCGCAGCTGGGACAATCATAATTGCGGGTGCAGAGTCGATGGCTGACCATGCCCATCTTCATCCACAAGCATTCTTTTTGTCCGCTGCGTCCGGTGATGAGAGCAGTATCCACCTTTTTCTGGAGTTCTTCTTCGGGAATGATGGCTTGTCTTTTTTCAATTGTCTGTTCCATTGCTACCCCTTCCTTCTTACCTCTACCTATTTGCATCGTATCGTCTTTCGGGTGGCTGCACACCGTCACGATAGCTTATCTTTGCGAGCCATTAGGTTATATGTCGTCGAAGTCCGGGTTCTATATCCAGAATTCTTGAGTCATATATCTTGAGGTTCAGGTACTATATCCTGTTTGGATCTCCTGTACGAGAGTTTTACGCACGACTATTGATTGAACGACTTTCACAAGATTAGAATTTATGAGAGAATAGGTGTAACAAAAAGCAAAAATGGGGTTGAAATGCTATGAGTATTAAAGTCTTACTTGCTGATGATCATGCCGTACTGAGAGAGGGGATGCGCAACTTACTGAGCCGCGAGAAAGACGTGGAGGTGGTCGGTGAGGCTAACAATGGGGAAGAAGCCGTCAGGCTGGCTTCCGAGTTAAAACCAACGGTAGTACTAATGGATATCGTCATGCCGGGACTTAACGGTATTGAGGCTACCAGACAAATCAAGCAAGCAAGTCCGTCTACTATCGTGCTGGTCTTAACTGCTTACAGCGATATCCGCTACATTCTCGGCCTGCTGGAAGCTGGTGCCTCCGGTTATCTGCTGAAAAGTGCGCGCGGCAGAGAAATTGTAGACTCTATCCGCGCCGCCTGTTATGGCGAGTCCGTTCTGGACCCCGTGGTGACCCG
>JAFGHZ010000026.1 GCA_016929875.1 Dehalococcoidales bacterium | reverse complement strand
AGGCTTCCTGGTGGTTTGGGCGAAGTGGTACCACCCGTTCCCATCCCGAACACGGCAGTGAAACGCTTCAGCGCAGACGATACTGAGGGGGCAACCTCTTGTGGAAAATATGCCACTGCCAGGAAGCTTATACGTTCCCCTATCCTTGCCTTTGCGACCGTGTTTATTGAGCGGGGACGACCCTTGAGAGGAAGAAATGGCGAGCCGATTTGAAAAGTTTTCAGAACGAGCCCGAAGAGTGCTTACTCTAGCTCAAGAAGAGGCACAGCACCTCAATCACAGTTATATCGGGACGGAGCATATCCTCCTCGGTCTGTTGAGGGAAGAGGATGGTGTTGCCGCTAAGGTTCTCACCAGCCTGGGTGTTAATCTCGGTAAGGTACGTTCCGGTGTGGAATTTATCATCGGGCGCGGTGACAAACCCAGCGTGGGTGAAATCGGCCTGACCCCCAGAGCCAAGCGTGTCATTGAATTAGCAATCGATGAAGCCCGTCATCTCGGGCATAATTATATCGGCACCGAGCACCTTTTGCTCGGATTGTTACATGAGGGTGGCGGTGTGGCGGCAGGGGTGCTCGATAGTTTCGGTATCACCCTGGACCAGGTCCGTAACGAGACGGTCAAGCTCCTCAGCCAGAATGTCGCTAAGGCGCGTCCGACCCGTTCACCGAGCAAAACCCCGACCCTCGACCAGTTCGGTACGGATTTAACTGCTATGGCGCGGGCTAACAAGCTGGACCCGGTCATCGACCGTGATAAGGAAATCCAGCGCGTCGTCCAGATTCTCAGCCGCCGTACTAAAAATAATCCGGCGTTGCTCGGAGAGCCCGGCGTGGGTAAGACCGCCATCGTCGAGAAGCTGGCACAGTGTATTGCCAGCGGCGATGTCCCCGATACACTCGAAGACAAGCGTCTGGTAACACTGGATATGGCAGGCGTAATCGCCGGCACGAAGTATCGCGGTGAGTTCGAAGAGCGTTTCAAGAAAATTATCGATGAAATAAAAGCTGCCGGCAATTGTATTCTCTTTGTCGATGAATTTCATACGATTGTCGGGGCCGGTGCTGCCGAAGGCGCCGTCGATGCCGCCGGTATCCTGAAGCCGGCATTGTCCCGCGGTCAGGTACAAATCATCGGCGCTACCACGCTCGATGATTATCGCAAACATGTCGAACGCGACCCCGCGCTGGTACGTCGTTTCCAGCCCATTATCGTGGAAGAACCTACGGTCGAGCAAACACTGGAGATTTTGAAAGGTATCAGGCCTCGTTACGAAGAGCACCATAAATTGAAGATAAGCGACGAAGCTTTACAGAGTGCCGCCAGCTTCGCCGCGCGCTATATCCCCGACCGTTTTCTGCCGGACAAAGCCATCGACCTGGTCGATGAGGCTTCATCACGAGTACGGCTGCAGCGGGGCGCTTCCTCCACTACTTTGAAGGAAGCCAAGCGGCTGGCGGAAGTTATCCGTAAAGAAAAAGAAACCGCTTTAGCTTCACAGCAATACGATTTCGCGGCTGAAAAGCGCCAGCAGGAAATCCAGATAGAGGAAAAAATTAAACTCCTGGAGAAAGAGAAAGAAGAGAAGCAGGCGCAGGAGATGCCGGAAGTCGTTGCCGAAGATATCGCTACGGTAGTCGGTATGTGGACCGGTATTCCTGTGACACAGCTCGCTGGCGACGAAACCAGCCGATTACTGCATATGGAAGAAGCCTTACACAAGCGCATCATCGGGCAGGATGAAGCTATCGATACTATTTCGAAAGCGGTCAGAAGGGCCCGCGCCGGTTTGAAAGACCCCAGGCACCCCATCGGCAATTTCATCTTTCTCGGTCCGACCGGTGTCGGTAAGACCGAACTTGCCCGTGCCCTGTCGGCATTTATGTTCGGTAGCGAGGATGCCATGATCCGGCTAGATATGTCGGAATTTATGGAAAAGCATACCGTTTCACGTCTGGTCGGAGCTCCACCCGGCTATGTCGGCTATGATGAAGGCGGACAGCTTACCGAGGCAGTGAGGCGCAAGCCCTATTGCTGTATTTTATTGGACGAAATCGAAAAGGCGCACATCGACGTCTTCAATATTCTGCTCCAGATTTTCGATGACGGACACCTGACCGATGCCAAAGGACGACGTGTCGATTTTCGTAACAGTATCATTATTATGACGAGTAACATAGGAGCGGATTTAATCAGAAAAGGCTCGGCGATGGGGTTTGTTTCCCGTACCGACGAAACTAAAGTCCGCGAAGTAGAATATGAGAAAATGAAAGAGAAACTACTCGGCGAAGTCAAGAAGGTTTTCCGCCCCGAGTTTCTCAACCGTATCGATGGGGTAGTGGTTTTCCACGCCCTCAATAAGGATCACATCCGCAGTATCGTCGACCTGATGCTCACGGCAGTCAACCAACAACTGGCGGAAAAAGGCGTGAAGATGGAAGTCACGGAAGCCGCTAAGGACCTGCTCGGCGAAAAAGGCTATGACGAAGTATTCGGTGCCCGTCCGCTACGCCGTGCGATTCAGGACCTGGTCGTCGATAAACTTTCCGAAGCTATCCTGAGAGGCGAGTTCCACTCCGGCGATACCGCCGTCGTCGATGTCCAGGACGGGCAAATCGTCCTGCATCCGGCGAAAACGGTGGCAATGGCGACGAACAAAAAGTAACATCTTTTAAATAAGAACCTGATATGGAAAGGGCGAAATACCTGACAGCGACAACGCCCTTTTCTGTTTGATGGAACGCTGATAAAAGGAGCTTGAGTTGGCGCAGGAAATTATTGAATCCCCGATTACGGGCACGATTATCAGTATCGAAGTTAAGGTCGGCGATAAAGTCGAGGAAGGCGATATTCTCCTCTACCTCGAATCAATGAAGATGGAAAACCCCATTGTATCACCTGTGAGTGGTAAGGTCGCTGAAATCAAGATTGCCCCCAAGCAGGTAGTAGAAAGCGGTAAGCCGTTAATCGTGATTGATATTTAGATAAAGTTCAGAGGGCATCTCGAAGGGCGGGAGTATATCCCGCCATTTGGTTTTAGACATTTCCGTGTGTTTGCAGGTAGAAGTTCCAGAAGAGGAAGGGCATTTGCCCTTCCTCTTGTATTATTCCTCGCCCTAATAGGGCGAGGTTGGGAGTGGGTCGTTGTTTAGTAACGTACCTTGGGGTTTATAGCTGAACTTTCAATTAAATAAAGTATACCAACCACTTAACCTCTTGCTTAATTCTCCAAAATCCAGTAAAGTCATTGCATGGAAAAATCCCGAACGGTTTATATCTGCCAGCAGTGCGGAAAAGAAAGCCTAAGATGGGTGGGGAAATGCCCCAATTGCCAGGCATGGAACAGCTTCGTTGAACAAACGGTCAAAGAGACAAAGTCCCGTTCCCGTGCGGCTAAAAGCGACAGACAGCCCGAGGAATTATCCCGGGTAGTACTGGAAGCTACGGAACGCTTCCCTGTCCCCATCGATGAGTTCAATCGTGTATTGGGAGGCGGGATTGTCCCCGGCTCGCTGGTATTAATCGGCGGCGAGCCCGGTATCGGCAAGTCGACTCTGCTGTTGCAAGCCTCCGCTCTTCTGGCAAAATCGCATGGCAGAGTGGTCTATGTTTCCGGTGAGGAAACCCCGAACCAGATAAAAATCAGGGCGAAGCGGCTCGGCATCGCGGGAGACGGTTTATACCTGCTTGCCGAGACGGATGTCGATGCCGTTCTGGAGCATGCGGAGGAATTACAGCCTTCTCTGCTCATTATCGATTCCATCCAGACGGCCCATACTCAGGAAGACGACGGCATCTCGGGCAGTATTACGCAGGTGCGGCAGTCGGCGCAGAGATTGATGAGCTGGGCAAAGTCCAGCGGCGTGCCGGTATTTATTACCGGACACGTTACTAAAGAGGGCGCGATTGCTGGCCCGCGTGTGCTGGAGCACATCGTCGATGTCGTTTTGTACCTGGAAGGCGAGCAGTTCAGCGCTTACCGCTTGCTCCGCTGTGTGAAAAACCGTTTCGGTTCTACCAATGAAATCGGCGTGTTCGAGATGAAAGGTAAAGGCTTGCTCGAGGTCGAAAACCCGTCGCTGGCGTTTCTTTCGCAGAGGCAGGAGGAGACGGTCGGTTCGGTGGTAGTACCCGTAATCGAGGGGAGTCGTCCTTTGCTGGTAGAAATTCAGGCGTTGACCAACGCCACCAGCTTCGGGATGCCGCGGCGTACTGCCAACGGCGTCGATTTCAATCGGTTGCTGATGGTTACGGCGGTATTGACGCGCAGGCTGGGGATGAAACTGGGGAACCAGGATATTATGGTCAATGTCACCGGCGGGCTGAAAATCGATGAGCCGGCGGCCGATTTAGGGATTGCCCTGGCGATTGTCTCCAGCTTCCGTGATGTCAGCGTGGACCATGAACTGGCGGCGGTGGGTGAAATCGGTTTGAGCGGCGAATTACGGGCAGTGCCTCAACTGGAACGGCGTGTATCGGAAGCGGCACGTTTAGGCTTCAAACGCATCCTGACGCCGAAAGCGGGCGGTAAAATCACGCTGGTGCCTGAAGATATAGAAGTCCTGGCATTCGGCAGTCTCAGAGAAGCGGTGGAGAGGGGATTGGGGAAATAAATACGACCTCACCCTTTATTTCCCTCTCCGTTTACGGAGAGGGAAATTCAAGACAGCCTCTATTTTGTTTAATACCCCATCCGTGTTGTTAAGGACGTCCTCGTTCGAAAAACGCAGGAGGCGAAAACTCTGGCTCTCAATGTAAGCTTGCCTGACAAGGTCTTCTTCTTTGCTATATTGATGGATAGGCCCATCAATCTCCACCGCCAGCCCTACTTCGGCGCAGTAAAAATCGACGATGAAACGTTCGATAGGGTGTTGACGTCTGAATTTGAAGCCCGATAGTTGCTTTCTACGGAGACATTGCCACAGTTTCTCTTCGGCTTTAGTTGGTTCCTTTCTCTTTTGTCGCGCTAGAGGTTTGAGCTTTTCCCATAGTTCTGGTGTGGTATGCCAGGTATGAGCATCTTTTGGCATGAATTATTACCGCTCCTCTTCTTTTCCCCTCTCCGTCGACGGAGAGGGGAAGGGGTGAGGTCTATTTTATAAACGGTATCAGGCAAATGAACTGCAGGACGGTTTTACCCTTGTTGATGATACGGTGGTGTTCGTTCGCAGGAATAAAGACGACACTGTCTTTACTGATAGGGGTTTCTCCCTCAGGACAGACTACCACTCCCTTCCCTGACAGAACATAGATTTCGTGCTCCCAGTTATGCGAATGGGAAGGTGTATTACTGCCGGGTTGAATTTCGAAAACCCTCATACAGAAATTCGGGGCACCGTCATTTGCATTAACAACCTCGCGTTTGGTTACGCCGGGTAACTCCTGAGTCGGTTTAACATCCGAATACTTTTTAACTTTCATATTTTTATTTATCTCCTTTCTCCCAGTTTGCGCTCGCCCAACTCTTGATTCCGCCTCAACCTATTTGAGAACCTGGAAATTTGAAATATAGAATCCGTGCGCGTAATCATAGGCATGGTCGTCATTAAAAAAACCAGCAACAGGGATATGAAAATCCGGGTGAAAAGCAAGAGCAATGACATTATTAGTAGTATCATCATTGTTTTTACTCAGTTCACCCAGTATATAGTCGAATAGGGCCTCTATTGTGTAAGAATTCCCGCAGTAGTCCTCCGAGCATTTTTGCGAAACATGTAAGCCAAGGCTGAACCATAAAATCGGCTCGTATTGTCTAATAGAAGTTATAGTGCTGCCCTTGACAGTAATCCTGTATGTTGTACTACCCCATGGAAACCACCACCTAGTAAGTGTATATCTGTAGGATGAAATCCCCTTTTCTTCCCAGAGAGCCCTGTCATTTTCAGTGAGAGTTTCTATTTGTGCATAAAACTGTTCGTCGGGTTCATCGCTGTGGAATTCTGTGTATGTCGGTTCAATAGTCCGGGGCGGAGCGTCAATAAAAAATAGCAAAACAGAGGGAGAACTTGCTATGCACAGAAAAATTACTAAAAATACAACTATAAGTACAGGACAGTAAACCTTTGGTCTGGCAAAAAACCACTTAAGCGCAAGTCTTAACCAGTTGCCTATTTTACTCCATGCCTCGCGCTTGCCCAACTCTTAATCCCTCCTCTTTCCCGGTATTCCGCTTCTATGCTCATGGAAAGCGGTTTTACCAGCTTTACGAGGTCTTTCAAGATGCGGTTGACGGCGTGCTCCTGGATAATGCCGACATTGCGGTAAGAGGTCAGGTAGTATTTCAGGGATTTCAGCTCGATTAAGGACTCTTTCGGGGTGTAGCAAATAGTCAGTGTGCCGAAGTCCGGCAAGCCTGTCCATGGGCAGACACAGGTGAATTCTTCAGTCTCGTAAACTACTTCGGTTGCCGAGCCGGCATAATCGAAGGGGATTTTCTCAAGTGCGGCGACATCGATGGCGGATTCCTTCTGGATATCGAAGCGCTTTTCGGCGTATTTGTCCTTTGTCATAGTAGTAATATCATAGCGGAAATAATGATTCAAAACAACCGTCGAACCATTGCGAAACCCCGGTATTATCGGGGGCGCGGCAATCTCGCTGACAACGGACTTTTGAATAAGTGAGATTGCTTCGCCCACGATTATCTATCGAATTAAGAGGGTTTATACAAAGTGTCATCGGGGCTCGCAATGGGACATGAGATTTTTAGACCTGTTTCTCGATGTACCGTTCCCTCAGGGTATTCAGTGCGGCAAAGAATTCCTTCTGCATCACGCACACCGTGTACATACCCTTCGGGGTCACTTTGATCAATCCTTCATCTTTGACCAGTCCGAACAGCTTGAAGAACTTCAACTCCCACCATAATTTGCGGTCGACATCACCATCGAACCTCTGGAGGAATTTATACCGGTCCAGCGACATCCCGAAGAGTTTGGTCAGCATATAGTATCTCAGGTGCTCCCTCTCCGAGAGACGGCGCCAGCTGACAATCGGTAGTTTGCCCGCGGATATCAACTCGTCGTACTTTTCCAGCGCGAAGGTATTGACGTAAAAATCGCCGTTCAGAAAACCCACGGAACCCGCTCCCACACCGACGTAATCGTCGTAGTCGATTATATATTCGTCTATCTGGCGGTGCCCGTGGGAAAAACACCATGCGGTGGAAGCCTGATAACCGCTCAGGTAAAGTTCCTGCAGAATCACTTCGTAGAATTCCCTTTCGCGGGCGGTATCCACCTTGCTGAATTTTCTTTCCAGTCGGCTCTTCTTGTGAGGCGAGGGCATTAGCGGGTAGAAGGTCGCCTGGTCGAGCCCCAGTTCCTTGAAAATAGCGACATCTTTTTTAAATTGTTCGACCGTTTGCGTCGGGAAATTGAAGATGAAATCGGCATTAACGGTATCGAATTGCCCCTGTGCTATCTTTAGTTTCTCTTTGGCTTCCTCACCACTGCCAACCAGTCTCCCCATTGCCTTTAGCAGGTCGTCATCGAAGCTCTGTACCCCGATGGAGAGGCGGTTGATGCCCGCATTTTTCAGTGATGCGATTACCTCCGGCGTAATTTCACGGTGGGTGGTCTCCAGCGAGATTCGCCTGACGTTGAAATTCTGCTTCAGGAAATCGATAAATCCCAGCAGTTCGTCCATCAGGACGGTCGGTGTACCGCCGCCGAAGTAGAAATCGGAGAAGCGAAACCCCCGCTGGATGTAAAACTCCACCTCTTTTTTCAGGTTGATAAAGTAGCGCCGCGCTTTAGTCTCATCCAGCAGATAGCGGTTAAAACAGCAGAAGGGGCACAGCGTCCGGCAGAACGGGATGTGGATATAGAGTGACGCCCAATCAGCGCGCCCGACTTTTTCCTGCGGAACGGTCGGCTCCGGGAAGTCGTCGCTGAGCTGCAGGAACTTTCTGCCTTCCCTCCGTGTTACCCAGCCGGCGAAACGGGCGGCAGTTGTAGAGAATGTGTCATCAGCCATTTTTCACTATTATTCTTCGATGTATTCACAGAGTTTGCCCAATGATATAACGTCTCAACTACTCAAAACACCATTCTGGACGCCTGTCCCGTACTTGATACGGGATGATCCAGAATCCAGTAAATGATTCTCTGGATTCCAGCTTTCGCTGGAATGGAGTATTACTTATTCCCATGTCCAACCCGGAGATTGCTTCGCCCCCGACTATAGCGGTTCGTAATGGCGATGTGTCACTTCTTCCGCTTCCAGATTGTGCCCTGCGGAGTGTCTTCCAGTACCACGTCCATTTCCAGTAGCTTATCACGGATTTCATCGGCGGCTTTGAATTGCTTGGTTTGACGTAGTTGGTCTCTAATATTAGCAAAGTAAGTAGTACTGGCATCTGCGGTGCTTGCAATGCTCTTTAAATTCTCTACAATGCCATCATAGTTTTGACGTTTCAAATTATCGTGAAGTGATTCAACCGATGCTATATTTAGGTTTATATCCGTCTCTAGTATAATAAAAGAAGGATCTCTCGTATTGACTTGTTTATCACCTAGAGATTTCAATAAATCGGAGCGTACAGATGGGTATTTATCCAGTCTTGGCAAATTAGGCTCAATTCTCTTGTTAATCTCTGAATAAACCTTTTTGTCGTATAGTAATTTCATTTCTTCATATAGCTTTTTCTCGAAAGAATGTTCCTCCGGTTCTTGAAGCGTCAGACCGAGCACTCCTGCCAGTTCGCGGAATGTGGCATCTGCTTCGGTCGTATCTTTCTCTTCATCATTGCCGCGATTGATTTCCCGTGCCAGATCAAATAACACGGCAATCGCCTGCGGTGTGCTGAAATCATCGTCCATAAACTCAATAAAGCGCTGTTTGAAAGATGCGGCGTCGACTTTTTCGCCGTGCTCTTTCCCCTTACCCGGTGATACTTGCCGTAACCGCTCGGCTCCTTTCTCTGCTGCGTCCATTGCCTCGGTAGAATAGGTTAGAGGATTGCGGTAGTACGAGCTTAGAATGAAAAGACGTAATCCGTCCGCGCTGTATTTTTCTAAGGCTTGTCTTATCGTGATGAGATTACCGAGCGATTTACTCATTTTCTCGGCACCCATCTGCAAGAGACCGTTATGCATCCAGTATTGTACGAAAGGTTTTTTCCCGGTAAAGCATTCGGATTGAGCGATTTCGTTTTCATGGTGTGGGAAAATCAAGTCCTGTCCCCCGCCGTGAATATCGATGGTCTCACCGAGGTATTTTAGAGACATGGCACTGCATTCGATATGCCAGCCGGGTCTTCCTTTTCCCCAGGGGCTGTCCCAGGCAGGTTCGCCGGGTTTAGCGGCTTTCCAGAGCACAAAGTCCATCGGGTGCTCTTTTTCTTCACCCGGTTCGATGCGCGCTCCCGCCATCATCATATCCAGCGTGCGATGAGATAGTTTACCGTAGTCGCTCATGCTGTTGACACGGAAATAAACACTGCCCCTGGTTTCATAGGCGAACCCGCGGTCTATAAGTCCGCGAGTCATCTCGATGATTTCGGGGATGGTCTCGGTTGCCTTCGGGATGAAATGAGGGCGTAAGATATTGAGGGCGTCCATATCCTCAAAATAGCGTATCGTGTACTTGGTGGTTAATTCTTTTACGGAAATGCCGAGTTTGTTTGCGTGATTGATGATGTTATCTTCGACATCGGTGACATTTTCAACATGTTTTACCTTGTGGCCACTATATTCCAGGTACCGCCGCACGGTATCGAAAGTAACGTAGCTCATAGCATGGCCGATATGCGCATCGGCGTAGGGATTGACCCCGCATACATACATCGTTACAGTTTTGCTATGCGGCCGGAAATCTTTTTTTTGGCGGGAAAGGGTGTTGTAGATTTTCATGACTAGTCCTTTACTTTGCCTTTTGGACGGAGGCAATAGCAAGAGCGGCGATTGCCTCCTCGTTGCCGAGAGCTCCTACCTGGTTCGCGGTGCTGGCTTTGACACTCACCTGTTCGATCGGTATTCCCAGAGCTTGTTGCAACTGTTCCCGCATCGGGTCGATATACTCGCTCAGTCGGGGTTTTTCTGCAATCACCGTGGCGTCGATATTATTTATTTGCCAGCCAGCGGCTGTTAATTTGTTCTTCACTTCACCCAGCAATTTTAAGCTGCTGATGTTCTTGTATTCCGGTTTGCCGGGGGGAAAATGTGTCCCGATATCTCCCATTGCCGTAGCACCGAGTAATGCGTCAATGACGGCGTGGACTAGGACGTCGGCATCGCTCCAGCCGTCCAAGCCGAGCTCAAACGGTATCTCAACGCCGCCAAGCACTAATTTACGCCCCTTGACGAGCGGATGAATGTCGAACCCTATTCCGAATTGCATTTACGCTTTTTGCCTCTTCCAGAGTGTTTCGGCGATTGCCATATCGTCAGGTGTGGTTATTTTAATATTATCATAAGCGCCTGTGTAGAGCTTGACTTTACCGCCGGTCAATTCTATCAGCTGGGCATCGTCCGTGACATCTTCCTCCGCTTCTCGGTAGGCTTTCATCAACAGGTCGTACTGAAAAACCTGGGGTGTCTGTATCGTCCACAGGCTTCCCCTGGGGAGCGTCCACAGAGAGGCCATGTCCTTATGGGCGAGTTTGATTGTGTCCGTGGCGGGGAGAGCAGCGACAGCGGCGCCGGTTTCTTTAGCCGCCTTCAGCCCTCTTTCGATTAAATCGATGGTTACCAGCGGGCGGGCGCCGTCGTGAATCACCACGTAATCGCAAACGCCGAGATGCTTCAGCCCTTTCAACACAGAGTCCTGGCGGCGTCTTCCGCCGGTACAGACCGCCACTTCCTTTTCCCAGTTCTGAGCGTCGATGAGCTCTTTGCCTTCGTCGTAGTTCCGTCCGTTGAGTACTACGACGATGCGGTCGACAGCCGGACATTCGATAAAGGGCTGCAAGACCCGCAGGAGCACAGGTTGCCCTGCCAGGGGGGCGAAGATTTTATCGACATCCCCCATTCTCTTGCTTCTGCCGGCTCCGACGATAACTGCTCCGACTTCCTGTTCTATGTCAGCCATTCAGACACTCCGCGTACTGCCTTGAGTTTAGCATAAAGGGATTTCTATTTCACTAAATCCAGCACTTCTTTGAGTGAGGTGATGGTGGTCCCCTGCCAGTCTTCACTATAAGGGTCATCGGGGTCGGCAGTGGGAAAACGTATACGTGCCGGAGTCATCCCCACAGTGGCTGCAGCTTTGAGTTCACCGTCCATTCCATCGGCGATATATAGACATTCGGTGGGGTTTACCTGCAGTTTTTCGGCAGCAAGATGGAAGATACGCAGGTCAGGTTTCATCATCCCGACAGAGCACGAAAAAACTGTGGCATTAATAATGTTAGCGAAAGGCGTTTCGCCCCATAGTCTAGTTATTGCTATGGAACAGTTACTTAATAGGGCGATTTTATAGCCGTCAGTTTTAAGTTGAGAGATAGTTTCAATTGCGTTTGGCTGAATAGCCGTTATTTCCCGTCTGACCCTTTCGGAACTGAGATTTATGGCGCGCTCAATTTGTTCTTTTTTCACTTTCAAATTGAGTTGGCGGCAGATGTATTCGATACAATCTTGAAATTCGTAGAATTCGCCCGTCATCCGCTTTTTGAAGGTTGCATTCCATAAATGCGAGAAATCTTCCTCGGGTGCAAAAAGTATAAGGGACATCTCTTTCAACCAGTTCTGTTTAGGTGAATTATCAACCAACGTCCCGAAAAGGTCGAAAATTACTGCTTTGTATTTCATTCTATTTCACCGCCGTATGAATCGCCGTTGCCCCGAAAAGTAGCTTTTTCACTGAGACCTTGCGGAAGCCCGTTTTTATCAGTAAATCTACCAGCTCTTCCGCATTATAAAATTTCCGTGCCGATTCAGATAGGTAAGTATAAGCGGGTTTATTCCCTGAAATCAAGGAGCCCATCCATCGGACGAAAGTCCGCAGGTAAAGATGGTCGAGTTTGCGGATTAGAAGATTCGACGACTGGCTCGATTCCACGATGACAAACCGTCCGCCCGGTTTCAGCACCCTCAGTATTTCGGCAAGATAACGTTGCGTCAGTGGATTTTTATAGGTCAGGTTGCGGAAAGCGAATGAAATACCGATGCAGTCGAAATGTCCGTCGGGGAAGGGCAAATCGGCTACATCGCCTTTTATAAAAACGGGTTGTTTTTTGAGGTGAAGGCGAGCAGTTTTCTCTTGCGCTTTTTCCAACATCGGCTGGCTGTAGTCCAGCCCGGTCACCGAAGTATCAGGGGCGGCAAGCTGTGCTAATCTGATGCTGAGGTCGCCGGTGCCGCAACAAAGGTCTAGAATTGTCTCAGGGCGCGTCTCAAGACAGGTGCGGGCGGCTTCGAGACGCCACTTTTTATCCAATCCCCAGGTGAAAATGCAATTGATAAGGTCGTACTTGTCGGGGACGGCGGTAAAAATATCGTAGAGGTTTTTTTCCTCACCTGTCAAAAGCCGGTACCTGCCTAAAATACTCCTCCGAGTATATAACCGATACCAATCAGCAATTGTGTCAGCAGGACGACCAACACATTATTCGCCTGTGCCGGCACGAATTTGCTCATATCGTCGTATTTGAAAGCACCTTCGATTGCTCTGAATGCCAGTGGGAAAGTCAGTAGCCCGAGCAGGGTGAAAACAGGCATATCTCCGGTGATTACGGTAGCGATAATCCACAGGTAAACGATTACCGTCGTTACCGAGTAGAAGATGGCGGCTCTCTTCTTGCCGATGAAGATGGGTAAGGTACGGCGATTTCCTGTTTTGTCGGCTTCGACGTCGGGGAATTCGTTAAGCAGCAGTAGATTGTGTACCAGAAGCCCCGAGGGAACCGAGGCAATCAGGGCTGAAAATGTGTATTCACCGGTGTGGACGAAGTAAGCCCCCAGAATCGGCAGAAGGCCCAGTCCCAGCCCCGCCGCCCATTCGGGGTATCCTATTTTGAGAATGAAAGGCGTGTAGAGGAGGATACAGCCGATTGCGATTACCAGTAACGGCAGGAGAAGCCAGCCTTTGACGACCGTAAAGAAAATGCCGATAGGTATGATGATTATCAGGCTTATAATCCCGAGCCACAGTGCTTGCCCGGGGGTGACGATGCCGGAAGGGATTGCCCCGCTGCCGCCGCTGAAAGGCGTCTTCCGTGTTTTGAAATCTATTTTGCTCCGATAGTCGAAGTACTCATTCCAGACGTTGACGCTGATATGGGCAACAATCAATCCGAATCCCGTCAGAAATGCGTAGCCCAGGTTAAAGTCGCCCCCGAATTCCTGTGATTCGTACCAGGCGACACTGGCGCCTAGAAATCCCAGTATTAGCGCCAGAAGCAAAAAAGGCCCCCTGGCTATCATCATAAAGCCTTTAAACTTCATCGTTTATCTCCCGTTTTTGTGTCGAAAGTATATCAGGTATACGAAACGTTATAAATTCGGTACCAGCATGTTCACAATAGAGAGGACGACAAAGATAGCTACCAGGACAATAGTTCCCAGGAAGAGCCATCTTTCTACACCGCGTCGGGTACGGAAGACTGAGTCGGCCTGTCCGAAAATACCCCCGATACCGCCGCCTTTCACCTGGAACAAAATGGCCAGTATCAGGATTACGGACACTATAATCTGGACGATATTCAAAGCGGTCTGCATTTTATTTTTCCCCTAAATTATTTTTTTCAATAATTGATTTGCTATTTGTGGGTTGGCACGCCCTCTAGTTTCTTTCATTAATTGTCCCACGAGAAATTTAAGAGCAGCTTCCTTTCCCGCCTTAAAATCGGCGACTGCCTGAGGATTTTCTGCAATTACCTTTTTAGCGATCTCTTCGAGTTCACTGCTATTGCTTATTTGTCTCAGTCCTTCGTTCTGAACAACTGCGCTGACAGACATGCCGGTATTGAATACAATCTCATATATCTTTTTAGCAGCGGGGCCACTTATGATACCTTTTTGGGTCAAATCGATAATCTCACAGGTGCTGGCAGGAGTAATTTTGATATCTTGTATTTCGGTATTGGTAGCATTACAGAGATGGCTAATTTCACCTAAACACGAGTTACTTATTTGTTTTTCTAGATTAATTATAGAAAAGTTTTTTTGTTTACTTATATTAATACAGCTTTCGAAGTAGTCTGCCATCGCTTTTGAAGCGGTCAGAAGGTTGGCATCATAGGTCGGCAATCCGTATTCTTTTACGAAGCGGTCACGCCGCGCTTCGGGCAATTCCGGTAATTTTGCCTTCACCTCTGCTACCCATTCAGGACTGATGAAAATCGGCGGCAGGTCGGGTTCCGGGAAATAGCGGTAATCGTGGGCGTACTCTTTACTGCGCTGCGATACGGTTTTGCCCTCTTCTTCTACCCACCCCCTCGTTTCCTGCACCAGCCGTTCGCCTTCTTCGGCGGCTTTACGCTGTCGCCGGGCTTCATATTCCATCGCCCGGAAAACCGCGCGGAAGCTGTTCATATTCTTGACTTCGACTTTGGCAAGCAGTTTGTCGCTACCTTCGGGGCGGATGCTGATATTGGCATCGCACCGGAAACTGCCTTCTTCCATATTGGCGGTGGATACCCCGATGTACTGGAGGATGCTGTGCAGTTTCATCAGATACTGCCTGGCTTCTTCGGGAGAGCGCAGGTCCGGCTCTCCGACGATCTCCATCAATGGGACGCCGCTGCGATTGACATCCATCAGGCTGTAATCTTTACCGTCGAACGAAGTGCGGTGTATCAGTTTGGCAACGTCTTCCTCGAGGTGGACGCGGGTAATCCCGATGTTTTTCTTTTGCCCGTCGATTTCGATAGCGAGGGTGCCGCTCTTCCCGACGGGTGCATCGTATTGCGATATCTGATAGCCTTTCATCAGGTCGGGGTAAGGGTAGTTTTTGCGGTCGAACTTGGTATGTTCGGAGACGGTGCAATTCAAAACCAGCGCCGTCATCATGGTATATTCTACTGCCTGCTTGTTGATGACCGGCAAAACGCCGGGCATACCGAGACACACCGGACATACGTGGGTATTAGGCTCGGTATTTGCGTAGTCGGCACTGCATTCGCAGAACATCTTGCTTCTGGTATTGAGCTGGGCGTGTACTTCCAGCCCGATGATGGTCTCATACTTTGTAGCTGCTATTGTCGCGGTCATCGGGTTTAGTATATCAGTAAACGAGGGTAACTGACAAGAAAAACAGGGTCAGTCTCTTCATCGGACGTTCAGCCTGTTTTCTTATGTTATAATATTCCCACGTGAAGAGACCTATGAGTAAGGAATCGCAGTCTATGAAGGTGTATCTCGGATTAGGCTCGAATATGGGGGATCGTATCGAGAATCTGAGGCGGGCGGTATCTTTACTTTCCGGAAAGGTGGAGGTGAATCGGGTTTCGACTGTTTACGATACTGCGCCGGTGGGTAACACGAAGCAGTCCCGCTTCCTGAACCTTGCCTGTGAAGTAACTACTTCTTTAGCACCGCTGGAGCTGCTGACTCTGCTGAAAGGTATCGAGGCAGGGATGGGGAGAAAACCGGGGCCGGTCAATGGCCCACGGCTGATTGACATCGACATCCTGTTGTATGATGACCGTGTTATTGATACTCCCAAGCTGGCCGTCCCCCACCCGAGGCTGGAAGAGAGAGCTTTCGTATTGGTACCGTTGTCTGATATCGCTCCGGAACTGGTGCATCCCGTACACGGTAAAAGCATCAAGCAGTTGTTGGGGATTTTGCGGGTCAAGCCCGGTGAAGTCGTCAGGTATAGCAAGATTTGAGGTGAAGTTATGTATGAGATATCGGTAGGAATGGATTTCGATGCCGCCCATTCCCTCAGGGGTTATCGCGGTAAATGCGAAACTTTGCACGGGCACCGTTTCAAGGTAGTTGCCAAGCTCAAAGGGAGTAAGCTTGATGAGGTCGGACTTGCTTATGATTTCAGTTTACTGAAGCAGCATTTGAGGGAAATTCTGTCGAAATACGACCATACCTGTCTCAACGAGATACCGCCTTTCGACCGTATCAATCCCTCGTCGGAAAATATTGCCGTCACAATATACAAGGAACTAAAGAAAAAGCTGACAAAAGCGCCTGTTTCGCTTGCCAGTATCGAGGTGTGGGAATCACCTCAGAGTCGGGTAGTTTATTATCCCGATTAAGTTTTTTTCTCCGGCGGTAGAAGCTTGGGAATGGTGTTTTCAATCGGGTAATTCACTTTGCAATTACCGCAAAACAGGTTACCGCTGACGATTTCCCTCTCCATTTCCTTTTGTATGGTGAGCGTCAGTTTTCCTTTACACACCGGGCAGACCAGAATATTCAGTAAATCTTTTTTCATAATTACAAAACTCTACTTCCCCTCATCAAAATTTGAGACCCAGCATCAGATGTAGAAATTATACCTCTTTTCACCACTTCGATAAAACATCATCCCAGAAAGCGTAAATGCCCTTTTTGTTCGGCCCGCCGGTATAACCCGCTCTCACCATCATCTTAATCAGGGGATGGACATACCCCTTGTGGAAGCCGAGTTCCTTGATGCGGTCTTCTTCGCCATAGGCCATAATAGTCCAGACGCCGGTCAGGTCGCCTAGCTCCAACGGCCCCATAGGATGGTTGTATCCCAGTTTCATTGCTCTATCGATATCGGCGGGAGGAGCTACGTGAGCCCAGACCAGCTCGATGGCATCATCGAGCCCGATGGCGGCACGGTTCGCCAGGAAGCCGTAAGTATCGCGGCAATAGATTGGCTCTTTGTTCAGCTTTTTCGCCAGGTCGAAAATGACGCTGGCGGTCTCGGGCGAAGTCAAAGCTGCCCTGACTACTTCGACCAGCTTCATCACTGCCGGCGGATTGAAGAAGTGCATACCGGCTACTTTATCGGGCCGTTTGGTCACACCGGCTATTTCCGTAACACTCAAATACGAGGTATTGGTTGCCAGTATAGCGTGGGGAGGAGCGGCAGCATCCAGCTGTTTGAAAATATCTTTCTTGAGCGCCATATTTTCAAAGACCGCCTCGATGACAAGGTCCGCTTTTGAGGCGGCTTCTGCCAGATTGGTGGTGCCCCTGATTCTCCCCAGAATTTCTTTCATCTGGTCGGCAGTTATTTTCCCCTTGTCGACAAAGTATTTCTGCAGGGAATCACTCTGTCGTTTCAAGCCGGCGTTCACCAGTTCTTGGTTCATATCGTTCATAACGACGTGGAAACCACCGAGTTGAGCGCATAGCAGTGCTATCTGTGCCCCCATATTCCCGGAGCCGACGACCGTTACCTGTTTAACATCTTCCAGTTTCATGATTACTCTCCCTATATATATTTATCGGATTTGATAAAGCTTATTTGCAAGCAAATATAGTGTTTTCTCTCTTTTGGGGGATGCTTATTTTTGGAACCCGAGTTCCCGAGCAACTATTTCATTATGAAAATCAGTGCCGCCGTAAGCACAATCGGCAGCCTTTGCCCTCCGGTAATAAAGCGACATATCATGTTCGCGGCTCGTACCGATTCCGCCATGCAACCGAATGCCCCACTTACTGACGAATTTGTAGGCTTCATTGGTATAGGCCTTTGCCATCGAAGCTTCCTTATCACAGGGAAGCCCGCTGGATTCTTTCCAGACCGCTTCGTAAACGAGGTATCGGGCGGTTTGCGTTGCAATCCATGCATCGGCAATAAGGTGCTGGAGCGCCTGGAAAGCCCCGATAGGTCTGCCATACTGGACGCGCTCTTTCATATAGGCGACTGTCATGTCGATGCAGGCCTGCATACTGCCGACGGACTCGACGCTTTTAACGATTGCCGCTTTTCGTAAGGCGTCTTTCAGGGCTTGATACCCTTTGTTCACTTCGCCCAGGACATTATTTTTGGGAATTTGCACGTTGTCGAATTTGACTTCGCAGAGCTTATCCGAGGCAATGGTCGGGATGATTTCAGTAGTGATGCCGGGGGATTTAGCATCGATAATGAACAATGTGATGCCGTCTTCCGGTTTGGCGCTATCGCCGGTCCTGGCGGCACAGACCAGGTAGTCAGCGATGTGTGCCATCTCAACAAACATCTTTGTTCCGTTGAGTATGAAATCCTCTCCTCGAGGAGCGGCTTTGATGGTGATACCGCTGACGTCGTATTTCCCGTTTTCTTCAAGGTATGCCAGGGAAACTTTGATTTCACCCCGGGAGATTTTCGGCAGGAATTCTTGTTTTTGCGATTCGCTCCCGGCGGCAAGGATAGCAAAAGACGCGACCAGAGTACTGATGAAAGGTTCAGGAAGGAGGTTTCTGCCAACTTCCTCAATCAGTGCCATACCGTCTTGAAAAGTCATTCCCATACCTTGATATTGTTCGGGAATGATTAAACCCATCCAGCCCAGTTCCGCCATCTTTTTCCAGAGTTCCGGGGAATGGCCGATTTTGTCTTCTTCGAGTTCCCTTACTTTCGACTTGGGGCACTCCGCCACTAAAAAATCCTTGGCGGAAGTCTTCAGCATTTCCTGTTCTTCGGTAAATCTGAGGTCCATATTTTACATTCTCCTCCGATATAAATTGCCTTATTTCATTCTGGGTAATTCCAGACCGCGCCATGCTATCAGGTTTCGCTGTATTTCGTTGGTACCCATCGAGATACTCTGGACAAAATGTTCCTGATAGATTCTTTCCCACCAGCCGTCCATCGGGGACCAGCGTGACATCTTGACCTGCCCGTAAGGGCCGAGAACGTCGGTCATCAAGGAAGCGAAGCGTTCCAGAAGTTCGCTTTCGAAGATTTTGACAGCGCCGGCTTCCATCAAAGTCAGCTCGCCGCGATTTTGTAGATCGGCGACGCGGTAGGCTAGCATTCTGGCGGCTTCAACCTCACCGGCAATTTTTGCCAGTCGATTTCTGATTACGGGGTTCCTGGCTAAAGGTACGCCGTCCTGTTTGGTCGTATTGCAGTAAGCTACTACGTGTTCAATGTCCCTTTGCATTCTCATAATATCGTCGATGTTGGAACGCTCGAAAGCGGCAAGGGTATTGACGACTGCCCAGCCTTCGTGCTCCTGTCCGACAACTTTGGCAGGTACGCGGACATTGTCAAGAAAAACCTCGTTGTAGATGTGCATGTTGTGTATGTATTTGATGGGGCGGATGGTGACCCCGGGAGTTTTCATGTCGAAAAGAAGGAAAACCATATTGTGGTGAGGTTTTCCACCGAGGTCGTCCTTATAAACGCCGAAGCTCCAATGAGCGCGGTGGGCGCCGGTCGTCCAGATTTTCTGTCCGTTGATAACATATTCGTTTCCCTGTTTGATAGCGGTTGTGGTTAAAGAAGCCAGGTCGGAGCCGGCGTTCGGTTCGCTCCAGAGTTCACAGAACTGTATCTCACCGGTGGCAATCTTCGGAAGAAATTCGCGCTTGATTTCTTCACTACCGCATGCCAGAATAGTTGGTGCCAGCATCTGCACGCCGAAAACATCTACCCCTGGTACTCCGTGATAACCCCGTGCCTCGGCAAAGAGGACGCGGTCCATCATATTACCGCTGCCGCCGTACTCCTCGGGCCAGGCTAGAGAGAGCCAGCCTCTCCTCGCAAATTCCTTAGCGCAGTAGAGGTGGTATTTCCAGCCTTCATCGGTATCATAAGAACTTTCGAATCCTTCAAAACCGCGCATCCTATCTTTTGCCAGTTCGGCACAAACTTTGAAGAACTCCTGTCTTTTATTTTTCTGTTCTTCGGTAAAACTAAAGTCCATGAAGACCTCCTTTTAATACTGTATCTGCCCTGGATAGTATTCCATGCCAATATATGATGAAAAATTACACTCCCTGCGTCAGTCCTGCCTCAGTAAAGCCAATGATTTTCTTCACTACCCCAGATATTCTTTCTAAGGAGTGCTGTTAATTTTTCTCGCCGCCATCAATGATGATGGTAGTCCCTGTGACATATTTCGAGGCATCCGATGCCAGATAAATAGCTGCCCCTGCAATATCTTCCGGAACACCGAGTCTGCCGAGTGAGCAATGTTTAATAATTTCCTCTTTGTTCTGGGGCTCCTTCCATAGTGATTCACTCAAACGGGTAGTAATGATGCCCGGTGCGATGGCATTGACCCTGATATTGTACTGCCCGAATTCTCGCGCCATTATTTGTGTCAGCATAATCAAAGCGGCTTTTGAAACGCCGTAGATATGGAAATCGCTGGGTCTGATACCAGTGGCCGATGCCATATTTATGATGTTCCCCCCGCCTTGCTCGCGCATTAGTTTAGCGGCCATCAGGCTGAGCATAAAAGGACCTTTGAGATTGACATTCATTATGATGTCCCATGCCCATTCTTCTGCATCGATGAGGGGCCCGTTGTACGGATTGGTGCCGGCGTTATTGACGAGGATATCAATGCGTCCGAAATGACTTTTAACTCTGTTTAGCAGTGCCCTCGATTCGTCCATTTTCGCGACGTGAGCAATGGTCGGGAGGCATTCCTGCCCTTTAGAATTAATTTCGTCGGCGACAGCATCGAGGTCCTGCTGTTTACGTGCAGAGATAGCAACTTTAGCACCGGCTTCGGCAAACGCCAGAGCGATAGCCCGTCCGATACCACGACTACCCCCTGTAATGAGGGCGACCTTACCTTTCAGGGAAAAATTCACCGTTACCATTGTGATATTCTTGAGGTCTCCTGTAAACATAAAGCCTTCCCGGCTTTTTGTTTTTTACGAGCGGGTACCGTCTCTGCTTTTCCTGGTATTGAGCAAGGTATCAAAATAATACATACCACTCGGTTGGTATGTATCGCTAAACTAACACGAACATGAGGGTTTGTCAAGTTGCGTGAATTCATTATTACCAGCATTTAGTTGAGATGGGAGAAAGGGAATTACACGAGTGGATCCACCCCGATGCGGGAATAACCTGCCCTCATCAGTCTTTTGGCGTTGTTCTCCGTAATATCGTTACGCATTTTTATGGACATCATCAGGTTTGCACTCCGTTAAAGCAGGTGCTTGGTCGATGAGCGGAAGATGGATATGCCTCAAACCCGACGAATTTGTTTGCCAAACCTTGACATAAAAAGTCAAGTAGCCTATAGTAGTCTTGATAATTTCACTCCTTAAAATCACGTTAGTAATAATTTAGGTATTATGCTGAATTGCTGATTTTAGCTACCGGAAGATTTTCCAGCAACTATCGTGTCCGATGGGAGGTTCTCGGATGACTCTGCGTCAGAGTACGTTGCTTTACATTTGTGTAGTGTTTGTTGTGGTACTGGTAGCTTCGTACCTTATCGCGCAACACTTCCTTCTCGGCAGCTTCGTCCGCCTTGAGGAAGGGAACGTCCTGGAAAATATCGAGTGTGTGGTAGCTGCTTTTGATAACCGTATTACTTCTCTGGAGATGACGACTTCCGACTGGGCTTTCTGGGACGATACCTACTTCTTCGTTCAAAACCGGAACCAGGATTATATCGACAAGAACCTTGCCCCTTCTACTTTTGAGTCACTGCAACTGTATGCTATCGTGATTACGGACACACAGGGCGAACTGATGTATAGCGGTGCTTATGATACTCAACAGGATAAAGAGGTAGCGGTGCCCCCGGCTCTCTTACAGTATATCACCAATAGTAGTTTATTCATCCCGCCGGATGATCTCGACTATACTGTCAGTGGTATCATTCTTCTGCCGGGAGATGTGTTGATTGCTTCTTCCTGCCCGATAACGGATAGTGCGGGTACAGCACCGGCACTCGGAATGTTTACAATGATAGGTACCGTCAATGCTCAAGATATCGAGCAACTTGGCGAAATTACCAAAAGTACGCTGTCGGCGTTTCCTTCAAATAGTTCCCAGGTGCCGGCTGACATTGTTAAGGCGCGTCGCGAGCTATCTTCAGAGGGCCCTTTCTACGTTTCTGCGCGGGACAGCGAAACGATTTCGGGATATGCCTTGATACATGATATCAATGATAATCCCGCCCTGATTTTAAGGACTGAAGAGTCGCGCGACATTTACAATAGCGGGTGGGACAGCGTTATTTTCAGCTTGCTGATGTTGTTAGCGTGTGCTGTTATTGGCATAGGGGCGGCAATATTCCTCCTCGAGAAGCTGATTTTGTCGCGGGTACGTAACCTCGGTGAAAGTGTCAGGCAATTAAGTAGTAGCGGAGATATCTCGGCAAGGGTTAAGGTAACAGGTAAGGACGAGTTGTCTGCCCTCACCGAAGATATCAACAAGATGCTGGATACGATCGAAAAGCATGAGTTCGAACAAGCGGGACTGAGGCGTAATCTGGAATCGGAGATGACCAAACGGGCGGATTATACACGTGAATTAGCGCATGAATTGAAGACACCTATTACGCCTATCATATCGTCCAGCGAATTACTGACTGACGGCTTAAAAGAACAACCGTGGCTGAACTTGGCGAAGAACATTTATCGCGGCGCGCTGGATATGAACGACCGCCTCGATGACTTACTGGACATGGCGAAAGGAGATGTCGGCATCCTGCGTCTTAATCTCGAAGATGTCGATCCGATGTCTCTCATAAATCAGGTCGCCGGAGAGGTGTCGCCTTTATTTAAGACCCGTCAGCAGAGCTTGAAAGTCGACTTACCGCCGTCTTTACCACATATTATGGGTGATGAAGTACGTTTGAGGCAGGTTTTACGCAACCTGTTGAATAATGCCACTAAGTTTACACCGGAAAAAGGTACAATTACGGTACGGGCCAGGCAGGCGGAGAACAACCTGCTGGTGGAAGTTGAAGATACCGGACGCGGAATCGACCCGGAGAAAATATGTCTTATTTTTCAGCCCTATACAAGACTGAGTGAAGACAAAGAGCATCAGAAAGGGTTGGGACTAGGCCTTAAACTCTCCAAGACGATAATCGAATTGCATCACGGGAAAATTTGGGTGAAAAGTCAAAGAGGGAAAGGAAGTACTTTCAGCTTTTCGATACCTATTATCCAGACCCCGTAAAAATATCTTATAAAGAAGGGTGATTATGAAAGTACTAATTGTTGAGGATAACCCGGAAATCTCTACCGCCATCGGTGTCACGGTACAGATTCGATGGCCCGATGTGAGGGTAGTCACCACGCACCTCGGCGAGAGAGGAGTGGAGATGGTGGAAAGCGAGAAGCCCGACCTTGTCATCCTTGATCTCGGGCTCCCTGACATCAGCGGCTACGAAGTCCTGAAACGCGTTCGTTTGTTTTCTGTAGTGCCGGTGCTGGTCCTGACAGTCAGGTCTGATGAGGACGATGTTGTCAAAGCCCTGGAATACGGGGCTGATGACTACATGATTAAACCTTTCCGCAAATTGGAATTGTTATCCCGCGTGCAAGCATTGCTCAGGCGGTACTCGACTTTCCAAGAACAAGGGGAAGGGACTCTAAGCTGTGGGCTCCTATCCCTCGATACCAGTACCGGTAAACTTATTTATAGCGGCAAAGAGGTCAGACTGACCAATACCGAAAGAAGAATTCTCCAGCATTTGATGCGTAATTGCGGGCATGTGGTAACTTATTCCAGCCTGGCGGAGGCAGTGTGGGGGAATGACTATCCCGATGCTGCCGATAGCCTGAAAGTTTATGTCCGTCGTCTGCGTGAAAAGGTAGAAACAGACCCCAGTGACCCCAAGATAATTTTGACTACTGCCGGTATCGGCTATTCACTTGCCGCACCGGAGAAGTCGGGATAAAATCCTGCCGGGAAGCAGGAGGAAACGGAGTGTGGAAGTATGCTTAAAGACTTTAAAGCGTTCATAATGAGGGGGAATGTGGTGGACATGGCGGTGGGTATTATCGTCGGTGCTGCCTTCGGGACGATTATCTCTTCATTGGTGAAAGATATCATTATGCCTCCGATAGGCCTGGCCCTGGGTAAAATAGATTTCGCGAATCTCCTAGTCGTTCTGAAACAAGGTTCACCTGTGGGCCCTTACGATTCGCTGGCGGCGGCGCAAGCGGCCGGAGCCGTAACAATCAACTACGGTTTTTTCATTAATACGATAATCACCTTCTTGATAGTTGCCCTTGTCGTCTTTTTCTTTATCGTCCGCCCGATAGCCAGGATGCAAGCCCCGAAGAAGGTAGGAGCTCCCCCTGCGCCGACGACCAAAGACTGCCCTTATTGTTTTTCGAAAATAAATATCAACGCCACAAGATGCCCTAATTGCACCTCTGAGTTGAAATAGGCAGTCGCGTTAGTTGCCGGTGCGTCCGTAGTCGTCTTGCAGTCTGACCACGTCGCTGAGTTGCGATGTGGAAACCTCGATAATCGTGGTATCTTCCAGTGCTTTGATGCGGTGAACTGTCATCGGCGGGAGATGAATACTGAAACCGGGCTCGGCCACTATTTCCGTCGGTTTGCCGCTCCGGGGCTGTATGGTAAAAAGCGTTTTCCCGTGGAGCAGGTACATACTTTCGTCCTTCTCATTGTGATATTGCAGACTGAGGCGCGAGCCCTTTTTCACGAAAATTATTTTGCCGGCGTACTGTGGTGTCAGAGCAAATAACAGTTCGTATCCCCAGGGTTTTTCTGTTTTACGCGGCAGTTTTTCTTCCATATCTTCCCCTTGGGTTCAATGTTACCGCCGTATCGTAACCGCTGTCAATGCGGTGAACCCGGGCAACGCTCTCCTGACTGGTCTTTGTGATTTAAAACCTCTATACTGAAGACATGCCGGGCAATACTTTACTCAAAGCTCTTACCGAAGCCGGTCTGGGTAGTCGACGGAAAATGGCGGATGCCATCAAAAACGGCAGGGTCAGTGTTAACGGGGCCGTTGCCGAAAATTTCCGACAGCCCGCAAACTTACATACCGACCGTATCTCACTGGACGGGAGACCCCTCAAATTAGAGGCGGAGCAGGTTGTCTATCTGATGTTGAATAAGCCGGGAGGACTGCTCTGTACTACCAGCGATGAGAGGGGGAGGAACACTGTTCTGGGTATTCTGCCTGAAAAATACCGTCGTCTGAGGCTCTATCCGGTAGGGCGACTCGATATGGATAGCACCGGCTTGTTGATTTTGACTAACGACGGCTCATTGACTTATCAACTGACTCACCCGAAATTCGAGCACGAAAAAGAATATCTGGTGCAGATAGAGGGCGCTCTCACGTCCCAGGAGAAGCAAAGGCTGGAACGCGGCGTGAAACTGGAAGACGGGATAACTGCCCCTGCACTGGTGAAAGAATTACGTAATTCATCGCCTTATAATTACAGCATTACCATACACGAAGGCAAAAAACGGCAAGTCCGCCGGATGTTTGCCAATCTGGGATATCGCGTCGTAGCGTTGAAACGTGTCAGGATGGGGAACCTGATGCTCGGTAACCTCGAGGAAGGCGCGACCAGACAATTGACCGTACGGGAAATTAAGGCTTTGCTGAACGGCTAAAGTTTTTACTTGTTTTAGTCTATCGCAGGTAAATTCATTATCCAATTTACCATTGCAAGTCTCGATGAAATCGGGGGTCGCAATGGAGAGAGTAGATGAGTGTGTGCACTTAGACCCCGGCCAAGTCCCTCCCGAACCGTAACAACCTCTGCACTCGTTCCTGTGTATTGGTCTCCGTGTAAATGCGCATTATCGGCTCGGTACCGGAAAACCTGATGAGCAACCATGAGTTGTCTGCCAGAATAAATTTGAAGCCGTCGCGCGTGTCTATTTTTACGACTTTCACGCCTTCGATGTTCCGGGGCGAGTTGTCGCGAATACGAGCAATAATATCCGGTCTCTTTTCGTGGGGGAAATGCAGGTCGATGCGGTCGTAATAATGCTCTCCGGCTTTGCTGTAGAGGTAATCCAGTAACTGGGAAGGTGTTTTGCCGGTTCTGACCATGAAGTCGAGCAAATAAAGCCCGGCGGGTATGGAATCTCTCTCGGGGATGTGCCCGCGGAATCCGTAACCGCCGCTTTCTTCTCCGCCGATGAGGGCATCACGGTCGAGCATGACGGGAGCGACATATTTGAACCCGACCGGGGTTTCAAAGACAGGCACTCTGTAAATTTCACCGAGGCGGTCTATCATACTGGTGCTGGTGAGTGTCTTAACGAGTGCCCCGCGTTCGCCGCGGACTTCGAGGAGGTACAGGGCCAGTATCGCGAAGACCTGCAACTGGGTAAGAAAGCGCCCCTTTTCGTCGATAATACCGATGCGGTCGGCATCGCCGTCGGTCGCCAGCCCTACATTTGCCTTTTGTTCTACGACCAGTGAGGCGAGACTTTTCAGGTTGACGGCGATAGGTTCGGGATTGATGCCCGGGAAAGCGGGATTACGTTCGCTGTTGATTTCCGTTATCTGGCTGGTACCGCCGTTGAGGAGCGTTTTGAAATAACCGGACCCTACTCCGTACATGGAATCGACTATTATCTTCAGTCCGGCGTGGCGTATTTTATCGAGTTCAATGAGTTTGCTGACACTGTTCAGATACTCGGGGGCCAGGTCGAGATATTCCACCAGCTTTTGTTCGACGGCATGGGGAAGAGGTACGGCTTTCACTGTTTTTGTACGGAGGGCACGGTCGATATACTTTTCGATTTCCACTGCAGTTTCCGAAGAAACACTGGTGCCGTTTTCCTCACGGAATTTGAAACCGTTCCACTTTGCCGGATTGTGACTGGCGGTGATGACGATTCCGCCCCCTGCCTTTTTAGTTATAACACCGAAGGAGATCAATGGCGTGGGTATTGCCTTCGATGAGAGGGCGACTTTGATGCCGTTGCCAGCGATGACTTCTGCGGCGGCAACGGCGAAATCTTCGGAAGCAAACCGGTGGTCGTAGCCGATTTGTACTCCGCGGTCGGCTAATCCTTTCTGTTTCAGGTAGTCGGCAACACCCTGGGCGCAGAAACGTACGTTGTCGAAGGTGAAGTCCTCTGCAATGACTCCCCTCCATCCGTCGGTCCCGAATTTGATAGGGTTAGTTTTCACTGGTCGTCTATTCTCCTGTCAGGAACTATCACCCTGAGCGTAGTGAAGAATGACATTGGTAATTACTTTCCGAAAGCCTCTTTTTTCAGGATTCTGGCTTTGTCCGTTTTCTCCCAGGGGAGGTCGATGTCGGTCCGACCGAAATGTCCGTAAGCAGCGGTTTGACGATAAATCGGTCGGCGCAGGTCGAAGCACTGGATAATTGCCGCCGGTCTGAGGTCAAAGTGCTTATCAATCAATTTCAAAATGGTTGCATTGCTGACTTTACCGGTATCGAAGGTTTCTACGGAAACGGAGAGCGGTTTTGCCTTGCCGATGACGTAGGAGACCTGTATCTCCAGTCTGTCGGCTATTCCAGCGGCTACCATGTTCTTGGCAATATAGCGTCCCATATAAGCGGCACTGCGGTCGACTTTAGTGGGGTCCTTACCGGAGAAAGCGCCGCCCCCATGATGTGCTATACCGCCATAGGTGTCCACCAGAATTTTCCTGCCGGTGACGCCGGTATCCGAAGCGGGGCCGCCGATGACAAACCGTCCGGTGCCGTTAACATAGAATTCCGTATCTTTGTCCAGTAATCCGGCAGGAATGACTTTTTCGATGACTTTTTCGATGACATCTTTCCTGATTTGCTCGTTAGTAGGTTCGTCATCATGCTGTGTGGCAATGACCACGCTGGTGACACGCTTCGGTTTGCCCTTGCAATATTCGACGGTTACCTGTGATTTGCCGTCCGGCCTGAGATACGGGATAATCTTCTGTTTACGGACTTCCGCCAGCCGGAAACACAATTTTTGCGCTAGCAAAATAGGCAATGGCATCAATTCTTCAGTCTCATTACAGGCAAAACCGAACATCATACCTTGGTCTCCGGCACCTTCTTTATCAAACTCATCAACCTTCTTTTTTCCCTTGGCTTCCAGCGACTTGCTGACACCCAGGTCGATGTCTTTCGATTGTTCTTTAATCCCGACCAGAATACCGCATGATTGGTAGTCGAAATTATAACGCGGGTCGGTATAGCCGATGTCCCTGACAACTTTCCGGACGATTTTCGGAACATCAACATAGCATTTAGTAGTAATTTCACCGAGTACGATTACCTGTCCGGTAGTGACGGCAGTCTCACAGGCAACTCTGCCCATGGGATCCTGTCTCATTATTTCATCAAGGATAGCGTCGGATATCTGGTCACAGACCTTATCGGGATGTCCTTCCGTTACCGATTCCGAGGTAAGCAGGTATTTGGATGATTCCGTGAAACAATTTGCCATTGATTTCTCCTCTCTAAGTACCTTCCTGCCAGCTGTTCAGGTATTCCAGCTGTTCAGGCGTCAAAGTATCGATTTTGATTTTCATAGAATCGAGTTTTAGCTGTGCGACTTTTTTATCGATTTCCTCAGGTACGCTGTAAACCTTTTTCTCCAGCTTGCCCTGATTTTTCACCAGATATTCCATACAGAGGGCTTGGTTGGCGAAGCTCATATCCATGACACTGGCAGGATGCCCCTCTGCGGCGGCGAGGTTGATAAGCCTGCCTTCCCCCAGCAGATAAAGCTTTTTGCCGGTCTTCAAAGTATAGCATTCTACGAAGGGACGGATATCCCTCTTCTTTCTGGAGATGCTTTCCAGCGCCGGGATATTGATTTCGACATTGAAGTGGCCGCTGTTTGCCAGAATAGCACCGTCTTTCATTGTCTCGAAATGCTGTTTATCGATGACGTTTTTATCGCCGGTGATGGTCACGAAGATATCGCCGATTTTTGCGGCTTCCGCAATCGGCATCACTTCGAAACCGTCCATCACGGCTTCCAGCGCTCTGACTGGCTTGACCTCGGTAACAATCACGCGGGCGCCCAGACCTCTGGCTCTCAAGGCGAAACCGTGTCCGCACCAGCCGTAGCCGCAGAGGACGACAATTTTGCTCGACCAGAGAATATTCGTGGCGCGAGTAATCCCGTCCGTCGTGCTTTGCCCGGTGCCGTAGCGGTTATCGAAGAGATATTTGGTTTCGGCGTCATTGACCGCAATAATCGGGTATTTCAATGCCTTTGCTTTTGCCATACTGCGCAGGCGGATAACGCCGGTGGTCGTTTCTTCCGTCCCGCCGATGATATTCCCGATAAGGCTCTTTCTCTTGGTGTGAAGAGTGGTGACTAAATCAGCGCCGTCGTCGCAGGAAATTTGTGGTTTGTGGTCGAGGGCGGTGCTGATATGCTTGTAATAGGTTTCACCGTCCTCTCCCTTGATGGCATTTGTGGGGATACCGTATTCGACCATTGCAGCGGCGACATCGTCCTGCGTGCTGAGTGGATTGGAAGCGCAGAAGATAGTATCGGCGCCGCCGGCTTTCAACGCCATCGCCAGATTGGCGGTCTCGGTGGTAATGTGCAGACAGCAGGCAATCCGGACACCCTCGAGGGGCCTCTGCTTTTTGAAGCGCTCGGTGATAAGTTTGATGACGGGCATCTCTCGTCCTGCCCATTCAATCCTGTTTCTCCCGGCTCCCGCCAGTTTCAGGTTTTTAACATCATAATTCTTTTTCGTCATTTCCCTTTTCCTGTAAATTCAGTATTTATTTTCGTCTTACTTTCTTTTTAATTTGTTCGGCTACGGTATCAGGCACATTGACCGTGCCCATAATAATCGGTTTCTGATGGCAGTCGCTCCCCCCTGTAGCAATGAGTCCGTGCCTGCGGACAAATTCGAGATAATGCGAAACCGTTTTATCATCGTGCCTGGTATGCCAGCATTCCAGACCGTCGATATATTCTAACATATTTTCCTGAATGATTTGAGTCTGTTTTTCGATGTCCTTTGTAATGGTTGCCAGCGACGTTCCGTGGGAGTCGTTTCCGTGAGCAAGTACCAGGATACCACCGGCATCGTGGATAAGTTTCGATGCCTCGGTGAGAGACAGGGGATATTTAGGGACATCACATTTTACGAGGTATCTGTCGAATGCCTCCTGTGTGTCACCGACGATGCCTTTTTTCACCATATAAGCGGCGATGTGAGGCCTCCCGAAAGCGCCGTCGACGCTATTTTTGATATTCTGCATGTCTTTCCCTGTGAATTGTGCGATACCTTCTCTGGCAAATTCGGCATTGATGTTTTTCAGGATTTCATTCGCCCTTTTCTCACGGTGCTCTCTCAACAGGCCGAGTTTTTCCCTCAGGTTTTTGTTGTTGATGTCGAAGCCGTAGCCGAGAAAATCCAGCGAAACGGACTTACCGGCAGGCGGTTGAAAAGTAACATTCAATTCTATGCCGCTTACGAACGAGATACCGTACTCTGCTGTTAGAACAACAGCCTGACTCTGCGCCTCCAGAGAGTCGTGGTCGGTTATCGACATCAAGCCGATATTCCGACGCCTGGCTTCTTTTACGACATCCTCTACGGGCAGCGCGCCGTCCGAGCCCGTGCTGGTGTGGATGTGCAGGTCGATTTTCATTATGCTCTCTTGTCGATAGCTTTGAGACCCAGGCTCTCCGCTATTCCTTTGGTAGTATCGACGATGAGGTGCATGATTTTCAGGTTCGGAAATGACTTCTTGATATCGTCGAGATCGACTTTCTCAAATTTGGTTTTGTTATTGAGGTATGCCTGTTCGGTCAGGGCGTTAGATTCATATTTCTCTTTGGTGCGTTTCAAAATCCGCTGAACGGAAACTTCCTGGGGGCAATCGGTCTGGAGGATAATCAAAGTTTTATTATTCTTGTCGGCAATTTCGGCGGCGCGTTTTCTGAGTTCCTGTGTGATGAAGGTGGCGTCGAGAATGGCACTGCCGCTCTTTTTCAGCGTTTCATCAGCTCGGCGGAAGACTTCGTCGTAGACGGAAAGGCGGTTGTTCATATTGGAAGCGACCTTTTCATCGAAGATATCTTTCCCCTTCAATACTTCCAGTCTGATAATGTCCGACCTCAGCATCGGGGTCCCTTTGATTTTCACGACCTCCTCGCTGGTCTCGGTTTTCCAGGTGGCCGGTAAACCGGTGGTAATCATCAGAAAGTTATCGCCCATCTCTTCTTTCACGAATTTCAGAAACGGTTTATTCATTTTACACTCCATCACTTAATACCATTACTCTATATATCCTTCCGCCAGTGCGAAATACTGTCTGGCTTCATTCATGGCCTTTTCCTTATCCTCCGCAGAAACGAGGGAGTCATCCAGTTTGAAACAGTTTACCTTACCTCTTACATAGGCGAAATAGCACTTGTAAAAATTGAGTAATTCGGGTAATTCTTTATCACCGCTCTTGTCGACATAGGCAGAGACAAATTGTCTGGATAACTCGTGATGGCCCCAGCGGTCTAAGTCCATTGCCAGGAAAGAAACTTCCGCCGCTACATCGGTGTAGCGGAAGCGGTCGTTAAACTCGATGCAGTCGTAAATGCAGATGCCATTGGTAAAACAAATGTGTTGAGAATGAAGGTCACCATGACAATCCCTGATTTTGCCGTCGGCGACACGTTTACGTAGTAGTGCCGCCTTGCTTCTGATAAAATCCCGGGTGTATTTGCTGATGCGCTGGTATTGCGCTAGAGAAATTGTTCGGCAGATATAGCCTTCTGTCTGGCTAAAATTCTCCTCGGTGTTGATGGTGATGGTCTCGATAGTGCCGAATTTTCCGATGACCGGGTTGGTCTCTGCCTGGCTATGAAATCCGGCGATTTTTCCTGCTACCTGTGTAATCATTTCGGGAGTGACCTTGTTTTTTGATAGCAGGACATCCATCATACGTTCGCGGGGAAGACGCCGCATTTTAACGGCATATTCGATTGGTTTTCCTTTTCCGTCGATGATAACCTTGCCTTTTTCCAGAGTAATCGGGATTACACCGAGATAGGCGTTCCCGCAGAGGCGGCGGTTCAGGTTTAATTCCTGCTCACAAAAATGCTTGCGGTTTTCCAGCGTTGTGTAATTGAGATATCCCAGGTCGACGGCCTTTTTGATTTTGTAAACGAAGTTGTCCGTCAGGAAGATGAACGACATCTGAGTCTGTACTATCTCCACCCGACTGGTTGGCTCAGGATAAACTTTCGGGTTGGATAGCGTCTTCACAATATCTGACAGTTGTGTCATCTATCTCCTTCCTGCGCACAAAATTCAGGGTATGATATTTCCCGGATAATACAGAATCGATGCTGACCAATGTCAGCATCTGCAGGTTGGTTTTTCTAAAAAACACGGGAGGTGTTATTTTTTAGTCTGTTTTTTTTCGGCTTTCCGCTTGTCCTCGGCCTTTTTCTGTTTGTGGCGGTGCTCGCGAAGAGCCATTTTCTTACCCTTGTTCATTCTATTAATTTACCTTACTTTCGGGAAAATTCCAAGTTACAACTTTCAAATTCCAAACAATATTCGTTTTCAATAACCAAAATTCCTGGAGTTTGGTATTTGAAATTCAGTGTTCAGTAATTTCTTTACAGGTACTTTTCTCTTATGGCGGCAGATAAATCGGCCAGCAACTGCAAAGCTCGCTCTGCTGCAGACTCACTGCCGATTGGCCCCAGTCCGCAGGCAGGCAATAATAGTCCCTGCTCGACTAGGCGCTTGAACGGGATGCCTTTACGCGTGAAAGGCGCCATTGCCGCTTCGAGGCGGTCCTTGAGGCTGGCGCCCGTTTCTTTATTGACCGCTTCGGCATCCGTGGGAACGATCCCCCACCCGACGCAGTTCCCCTTGTCGAGGAATTTCTTGACCTCGGGGGCATAAATTGCCAGCGAATCGGCATAATTATAGGTGTCGTAATGGATTATATTCGTGCTGGTCTGGAGAAGAATCGACCAGTCGGTGTTGCCGCAACAGTGCACTCCTTTGATTCCTTTGATACCGGCGAAGGTCTCCTCCAGTGCGCTGATGACCTGCTCGCGGGACAATTGCATAGCAATCGAACCGAAGGCCGTCATATACGGCTCATCGAGGAAAATGATGACATTCTTATTGAGCTTGCTCAAGGCCTGTTCCTGCCAGCTTGCTTTCAGGCGTAAAAATTTCGGCACCACATCGCCGAGGGTCTCGTCATAGAGAATGCCCTTGCCGGTTTCATCCGTAACCGTCAGTCCCCAGCTGATAGGGCCCGTGACGTGTCCCTTGACGGCAGGCGTGTTCAATTTCCCTAACTTTAAAAAAGCATGAAAACCTGCAGCATATTCAGGGCTGAGGCCGTATTTTGAGAAGTCGTTTGCCATATAGTCGGTATAAAATTGCTCCAGCTGTTTGGTCAGGTCCTGGTT
>JAFGHZ010000004.1 GCA_016929875.1 Dehalococcoidales bacterium | reverse complement strand
TTTTACTACTTCGGGATTTATGAGGGCGCTGTGTTCGTTATCCGGAATACTGATTACGAGGACACGTAAAGCAACACCGACCTGATTTGCTGCCAGTCCGACTCCGCCGGAGGTTTGCAGCGTTTCTTCCATATCTTTAATCAGTTTTCTCACTGATTTATCGATTGTCCTGACCCTCTTTGCTTTCTGTCTCAAAATAGGGTCGGGCACTGTTCTTATCGGTAGCACTGACATAATAATTCACCCTTCAATATATATAGTAAAGCTTAAAGTCCGACAGGGTCAATGTCAATTGTCCATCCCTGGGGGAATGGGCACCCCGCGAGAAAGCTTGATAAATCCGAACCACGTAAAATTATCTGCCAGCGATACCTGCCCCTGAGGCGGTGTATAAAGGCGGGCGCTGGTCCTACCAGGCTCATTCCGGATGCTCCTCTGGATTCTTTTAGTGCCATAATTCGTTTTGCTGTTTTTTCGGCTTCTTCACGGCAGCGGTTGTCATTTTTGTGGGTGTAAGTGAGACAGGCGAGCTGTGTGAAAGGCGGCTCGCGCAATTGTCTGCGGAATTCTATTTCCTGTTTATAAAATGCTACGTAGTCGTGTTTAGCGGCGGTCTGGACCGCATAATGTCCGGGGTTGTAAGTCTGGATAAATACCTGTCCGCCTGATAGGCCCCGTCCGGCCCTCCCGGCTACCTGGCTAAGTAATTGAAAGGTCCTTTCACCGGCACGGAAATCGGGTAAATTCAGCGAAGTGTCGGCAATAACTACTCCGACCAGCGTCACCAGCGGGATGTCCAGCCCTTTAGCGACCATCTGTGTCCCGATGAGAATATCGGCTTCGTGAGAACGGAACCTGTTCAATATCGCTTCGTGCGAGAGCCTCTTTTGAGTAACGTCACTGTCCCAGCGTAATAGCCGTGCTTGTGGGAATGATTCCTTTACCTCTTCCTCGAGTTTTTCGGTCCCGATGCCCAGATATCGGATACGTCTGCTGAGACATCTCGGGCAGGTCTGCGGAACTGTGGTTTTGTAATTACAGCGATGGCATATTAGAGAACCGGAGTCGGAGTGGTAGGTCAAAGGGACATCACAGCGCTTGCATTTCAACACGAAGCCGCAATTCCGACATTGAATCGCGGTAGCTCCGCCCCGACGGTTTAGAAATAGAATCGCCTGCTCTTTTTTCGATAGGATACTCTCGATTGCCTGTGAGAGTGCCCGGCTGAAAATACTGCGGTTACCGTCTTTCAATTCTTCCCTCATATCTACCACCGTGACTTGAGGGAGTGGTGCATTTTCTATAGGGACTACCCTTTCCTGTAATTGAAGTAAATGATAATCGCCTTGAAGAGCATGGTAACAGGTCTCGGTAGAAGGGGTAGCACTGCCGAGGACGACAACCGCGCTGGTTAATTCGGCAAGTTTTATTGCCGCGTCCCGCGCATGATAGCGAGGGGACTGCTCCCGTTGCTTGTAGGTCCATTCGTGCTCTTCGTCGATAATTATGAGGCCGAGGTCCGGTTGCGGTGCGAAGAGGGCACTGCGAGGCCCGACGACCACATCGACCTCGCCGTTCTTAATTCTCTGCCATTCATCGAATTGTTCTCCCAGTGATAACTGACTGTGCAGGATAGCGATCCTTCCCGGGAAGCGGGCGGAAAACCTCTCGATAGTCTGCGGTGTCAGGGCGATTTCAGGGACCAGAGCAATACCGCGTTTGCCGAGTTTGACTGTTTCCGACAATGCTTGAAGATAGATTTCCGTTTTGCCGCTGGCAGTAACGCCGTGCAGAAGAAAGACCCCGGATTTATTCTCTCTCCTGCGAATGCTGTCACGAATCGGTTCGAAGACGGATTCCTGCGCAGTGGTCAATCTCAACGGTCCGGAAGGGGTGGTATTGTAGTGAGACAAAGGTTCTCTGCGCACTTCAATATATATAATATGGATAAGTCCCTTTTGGGCCAGGGCGTCGGCAGTCGATTTGTCACACCCGGTTTTCAGTCTGGCTTCAGCTAATGATATGGCATCCTTTTGGTCCGATAGTAATTTAAGGAGCTTTGCTTGCTTCGGGGCTTTTTTAGCGAGTTTCTCGATTATCCCGGGTATTTTTTCTCTATCGGCTATCGGTTGTAAATAAGGTAATTTTTGAGGTTTAACTCTTATCCTTTCCAGTTCATAGCTTCTCGTTATCAGGTTGAGTTTGATAAGTTGAGAAACAGTAGCGGATGCCCGTTTTTTACCGAGCAGCTTTTCTGCTTCCCTAAGACTGAGCCTTCCTTTTTCCCTCGTTAATTCCAACAGCTTGTTTTGGTGTTCGTTGAGTGGTGCAATGTCGGTGCTGTGCTGTGACGGAGAAATGAAGGTGAGTATACGTCGTTCGAACCCCGGCGGTAACATCATTGCAACTGCGTCGAAAAGCGGGGAGAGATAATAATTACTCAGCCATTTTGCCAGTAAAATACGGTCGGCAGTCAGTAATGGTTGTGGATCGATAATGCCGGTGATATCGCGGGTCTGCTCGACAGACGGTAAATCGGTCAACTCGAGAACGATGCCCTGAGCAGTCTTTTCTCCGAACGGGACGTAAACGGCTTGACCGATACTGACATTCAATCCGGGTGGAATGGCATAACTGAAGGTCTGACGCTGTGCGACGGGGGAATTAACACTGACCTCAGCATATTTCATCCTGTGCTCCAGAGAGACGCGCTTGCTTGAGTAAGAAGCTTATTTATGCCTGCGGTTGTTCTGTCTGCGTCTGTTCTGCTTGCGGTTGCTCTACTGGTGGTTGTTCCGCTACCGGCTCAGGCTCAGGCTCGGGAGTTATTACCAGTTCCTTGGGGAACCGCTTTTCCTTGATGCGGGCTTTCTTGGCGCTGAGTCCGCGCAGGTAATAAAGCTTGGCACGGCGTACTTTACCGTGACGGACTACCTGGATATTTTCCAACAGGGGAGAAGCCATCGGGAAAGTTCGTTCTATCCCTACCCCGTAAGCGACACGTCTCAGGGTAAAACTACCGCCGCCTTCGCCGTTTCTAATGCGTATGACCACTCCCTGGAATGGTTGCACGCGTTCCTTATCGCCCTCTTTTATCCTGATACCTACTTTTACGGTATCCCCGGGGGAGAGGGACGGTACTTTTTTGTTCGGCTTGACGCCGGTCAGTTCGGTGATTTTCATTTCGATAGACTCCTGGTTTGTATAACCTTATTATTATAACACGAATTGCGCTTGTCAGGATAGAGATTTGCAATGCTGGTAGTATGTCATTTCGAAATAGATACGATAATTCTATTACATAATGGACAGTTTCTCTTTTAGCCATTCGACTGTAATCAGCTCATCTGATAATTGTTTACATTGGTCCTTGCTAATCACATATTGATCCGTGAATTTTAACAGTTTTTTGTCACCCATAATAGCCGTTCCTTTTATTACAATGGCATTTACGTTCCACCAGTGTGTAGAATTTTTGATTCTGGCTTCTTTTATGTCTTTATAATAAAAAGAGCGATTTAACATATTCGATTCAATAATTTCATCTAATATTTGGTTTATTGGATTATTTTTAGATAGTTCCTTAATTGCGCTAAAAAGTTTGTCGATGTCTCCAACAATTTGTTCTGTAGTATTTTGAGTACCAAAGTGGTGAAGAAATATTAACCTCTTATTAGTAATAATCAAATTGGCTTTTAAAGAATTAATCCCTATGTTAGGCATCCCCGATAAAATTACTTCCAAATCTTCCATATTTATCCTTCAGGTATATCGCTGTTCATGTTTATTTTAGCCCAGACCATTTTCCATTTTAGTAAGCCGCCACCTTTTTCCCATATCCGGCCTGCGGGTCTCGGTGCGGATTTCCGACTGCTCCTGCCGCCACTTGGCAATTTGAGCGTGGTTTCCGGAGAGCAGGACTTCAGGGACCGGCCAGCCGCGGAATTCCTGCGGACGGGTGTATTGAGGGTATTCCAGTAAGCCGTCGGTGTGAGATTCGGAGAATAGCGATTCGGGGGAACCGAGGAAGCCGGGGAGGAGCCTGCCCACCGTATTGATGACGACCATCGCGGCCAATTCGCCGCCGCTGAGAATGTAGTCACCAATACTGATTTCATCCGTAACGATGTGCTCGCGTATCCTTTCATCGATTCCTTCATACTGTCCGCAAATGAAAATCATGTAATTAAATTGTGTTAGTTCTTTGGCAATTTCCTGGGACAGGACCCTCCCTTGCGGAGTGAGCAGAATTACGGGGACTTTTTCTCCGGCAGGGATTCCGGCTTTAATTGCCTCTACGGCCTCGAAAATCGGCTCCGGTTTCATTACCATACCGGCGCCGCCGCCGTAAGGATAATCATCGGTGGTATGGTGCTTGTCGTGGGTATAGTCGCGGATATTGCGAATGTCCACTTTCACCACGCCGCTAGCGACGGCTTTCTGAAAGAGGCCGCATTTGAAAGGCCCTTCAAACATTTCCGGAAAAAGAGTCAGAATAAAAATTTGCATTGCAGAGCGAATCCTGTGCCTGTAAATTTGACGTTCACAGGGATTCCATTTTATCACAGCGAGGGCATTTGTGAAAGTAAGGCATTGCTCCCCGAATTTTACCTGACAAACAGGCAATTTCCTGAATAAAAAATATACTTTCAAAAATCCTCAAAAATCGAGCCTGTGCTATTGACATTTATTATGTTATGTGCGAAAATGGTAAATATTGGGGGAAAGTGGGGAGAAGTGTGGTGATAGGGCTAAACCAGAAATCAGGGGTTGGGGTACAGAGAGCGACAGATGTTTTTGGGCGAATACAATTACAAGCTAGACGAAAAGGGGAGAGTGCCGGTCCCTCCTAAGTTCCGTACCGAACTGGGGGACGGCGTTATACTTGTTCCCGGTCCCGAAAAATGTGTCTTTGCCTATACTCCAACAGAATGGAAAAGAATATCTGAAAGCCTATCTATCGGTGCTATCGCATCGAGCAAAATGAGAAAGCTCAACCGCGCACTTTTCTCTACAGCATTCCATCTGAACCTTGACGGGCAGGGCAGAATTGCTTTGCCTGCTCCTCTCAGACAGTATGCCGGCATTACTGAGGAAGTGGTAGTTGCGGGAGACAATACTTACCTCGAGATATGGGATAAGAAATTGTGGGAAGATGAGAAAACTAATAGTCTTGCACAGGCATGGCAAATTATTGAAACCCTTGAGAAACGTTAAGGAGCCGAAAAATGTTGTCGGTCGCCCACAAGCCAGTGCTACTCAAAGAGGTCGTTACAGCTCTTGCCGTTCAACCGGGCGGACGTTATATCGACTGTACTCTGGGTGGTGGCGGTCATGCCAGAGCAATATTGGACCACAGTTCACCCGGCGGGCAATTGCTGGGTATCGATGCTGACCCTGAGGCGATAAGGACTGCGACCTTAAACCTTTCACGTTTTGCTTATTCTGCACTATTAGTTAATGCTAATTTCGCAAATCTGGACGATATTTGTCGTCGCTATAACTTTTACCCCGTTCACGGAATTCTCATGGACCTAGGGTTGTCATCTCTGCAATTGGCTAACGACCCCCGCGGTTTCAGTTTCCAGCACGAAGCAGACCTGGATATGCGTTTCAATCCCGAACAGAAGATTACTGCTTCCGACATCGTGAATACTTATTCGGAAAGCGACCTGGCGAATATCATCCGGAGTTACGGCGAGGAAGATAACAGTTATAGAATCGCCCGTCGTATCGTTCAGGCAAGACCGATTTATACCACGCTCCGTTTGGCTTCTGTAGTAGAAGAGGCCGTCGGTGGCAGGAAAGGCAGAATTCATCCTGCCACTAGAACCTTTCAAGCACTTCGCATCGCCGTTAACGAGGAACTGGAACATCTGGAAGAAGCCCTCAGGAAAACGACCGAATTGCTTGGTATCGGCGGACGATTGGTCGTTATCAGTTATCACTCTCTGGAGGACCGCATCGTGAAACATTTTATGCAGAGAGAATCTCGAGACTGTTTGTGTCCTCCGAGAATGCCTGTCTGCCGGTGCGGGCATAAAGCAACCATGCGACTGATAAATAAGAAGGTGATTACTCCTTCCGAACAGGAGATAGAACAAAACCCGCGTAGTCGCAGTGCCCGGATGAGAGTGGCAGAGCGCATCGATAGCGACAGTAAACCGTACGGATATCGTAAAAACAGCCGGCCGGGTTTTGGACAAAGGGGTTTCTCTCTGAATTAAGAGATAAAGATAGATACCCGAAGAAAAACAAAATTTACCTAGGAGGAAAAATAATGGGCAAAAGGAAAACAATTTCAGCAATTGATGTAGGTACTACCAAAGTTTGTACGCTCATTGCTGAGGTAGACGATGCGGGCCGCATGCGCATCGCCGGGGTTGGGCGGGTGCCTTCTAAAGGAATGCACAAGGGGATGGTAGTCAACATCAACGAAGCCAAGCAGACTATCCGCGATTCCGTGAAGAAAGCGGAACAGTCCAGTGGCTACAGAATCGATTCTGCCTATGTTGGCGTCACCGGACGTAACGTCAGCGGGCAGAACAATCGGGGTGTGGTTGCGGTAACCCGTAATGACAGATTGGTGCGTCCCGATGATTTGCGCAGGGTGTTAATGAATGCTCAGAGCGTCAAGATGCCGAGCGAGCAAAAACTTCTCCACATTATCCCGCGCAGCTATGCAGTCGATGGGCAGGATGGAGTTCAAAATCCTGTCGGGATGCATGGTTTCAAATTGGATGCGGAGACCCACGTAATCACAGCCGGCGTTTCTTCCGTCCAGAATCTGGTCAAATGCATCCGTGGGGTCGGTGTGGATGTTGAGGACCTCGTTTTCGAGGCATTAGCCAGTAGTGAAGCGGTACTGACTGAAGATGACAAACAGGCAGGCGTCATTTTGGCTGATATCGGCGGCGGCACGACCGATATCTCCGTCTTCAAGGATGGCAGTATCTGGCACACGGCTGTCGTACCCGTTGCCGGTTACCAGATGACCAGAGATATTGCTATCGGACTTGGATTACCATTCGATGTTGCCGAAGAAATGAAGAAGAAATACGGCACTGCTCTCCCGGTTTACGAAGGCAAAGCAGATGGTAACGATTCTATCGCACAAAACGGCCACAATATTTCTTATCAGGGATTGTGCGACATCATCCGTGCTCGTATGGAAGAAATCTTGAGACTCATCGTTCTGGAACTTCCTCGTGGCGAACAGGATACGCTGGTACCTGGTGGATTGGTTCTTACTGGTGGTAGTGCCAATCTAGCAGGCATCGATGTTCTTGGCAGAGACATTTTAAAGATGCCGGTGAGGGTCGGTGCACCGCTTAATATCTACGGTATTAGTGATCAATTGACTGACCCGACATACTCGACGGCTGTTGGTCTTTTACTCTGGGGCGCAAAACCCAAGAGTACCGTCAGAACACCCAGCGAAAGTTTCTCTACCAGGATTGTCGGTCTGGTGTCTCGTATCAGAGGGCTGTTCGGTAAACAAGTACCGAGCTAAAAATAATCAAAATAATTGACTTAATCAAAGATTTAGGAGGATATATTAATGGCACGTTCAAGTTTTTCCGCTAGTCCGGTTCGAATAAAAGTTGTTGGTTTGGGTGGTGGCGGTTCCAATGCAGTTACTCGTATGGTCAGAGACGGAGTCGATGGCGTAGAGTTTATCGCCATGAATACGGATGCCCAATCTCTGGCAATCACCGAGGCGCCAACTCGTATCCAGCTCGGCGAAAAGCTGGTAAGAGGTCTGGGTGCTGGTGGCGACCACCATGTCGGTCAGAAGGCAGCCGAGGAATGCCGTGATGAAATTAGAGAAGTAGTCAACGGCGCCGAGATGGTGTTCCTTACCGCTGGTATGGGCGGCGGTACCGGTACCGGTTCTGCCGCCGTTGTCGCTGATGTTGCCAAGCAGAGCGGTGCTCTTACTATCGCGGTCGTTACAAAACCTTTCGCTTTCGAAGGTACTCATCGCATGAAGGTAGCTGAAGAGGGCATTAAAACTTTAATGCCTCTGGTCGATACCTTGATCATCATCCCGAACGACAGGTTATTTACCCTTTGCGATCAGAAGACTGGTGTCGATGCCGCTTTCAGACTGGCTGACGAAGTGCTTTGCCATGGTGTGCAGGCAATCGCCCAGGTCATTACCGTCCCCGGTATGATTAATCTGGACTTTGCCGATGTCAGGTCGATAATGAAAGATGCGGGTCCTGCCTGGATGTCGATTGGTAAAGGCAGCGGACAGAATCGCGCTGTAGATGCCGCAAAAAACGCTCTGGCAAGCCCGTTACTGGATGTGTCTGTGTCCGGCGCCAAGGGTGTGCTATTCGACATCGTCGGTGGCGAAAATATGTCCCTCTTCGAAGTCAACGAAGCGGCCGAAGTCATCAAGCAGGCTGTTGACCCCGAGGCAAACATTATCTTCGGTGTGGTCCGTGATTCTCGTATGGACAAAGATATCAAGATTACCCTTATCGCTACCGGTTTCCAGGCTTCATCCTTGAGCGGAAACATGGTCAACGAGGCGGAAGTAAGTGGATATCTGAAAGACCTGAGGACCAGCGAAGAACAGATGGACATTCCTGCTTTCTTACGCCGTGCACAGTACTCCCAGCGGCGTATGCCCGAACCGGCACCGATGGTTCAGAAAACGAACAAGGCGCCCGCTTATTCTTCCTGGGACAGGTAAATACTCGAGACTGAGAGAAGGCTAGGATTTAATCTTCTGACAGCCTGAACTCTTTAGTAGGGGTGTTATTGGGTAGACCAACCACCGGTCTACCCGATAGCACCCTAATTATTTTTCAAGCATTCAATATTGCGCTTTTCTGTAGTATAATTTCAACTGAAAAAATTTATTGGCTCATCAATTAATTACACGTGGTCAGTGCTTGACAAACCACAATATATTGTGGTTTAATGCAATCCCCACCACCAATTGTAGGCTCAAATATTGCTAAAACGGGTGTGGGATATGAAATGCCCCCATTGTGGATACATTGATTCCAGAGTGTTGGATTCGCGTGATATCGCGGACGGTGTTCGTCGGCGACGTCAGTGTCTGAGTTGTGGTGGTCGTTTCACTACCTACGAGCGGATACAGAAAAGCGATTTGTACGTTATTAAAAAGGACAAAAGACGGGAATTATTCGATAAGGGCAAGTTGTTGAGCGGCATACGGAAAGCTTTTGAAAAACGTCCAGTCGCATCTCACGTGATTGATAAACTGGCAGATGATATCGAGGCGGAGTTATACCGCCAGGGGAAACAGGAGATATCGAGTTCTCTTATCGGCGATATGGTGATGGCAAATATGAGAAATATCGACCACATTGCGTATATACGTTTTGCCAGTGTTTATCGTGAATTCGCCGATATCACCCGATTGAAACAGGAAGTGGATAATCTGGCGGACGGAGTACCTAAAATTGAATTGCCTTCGGCACAGTTGCCTTTACTGACGGATAACGGTCTCGAAATCGTGAGCAAAAAGGGCAGGGAAAAGCGGAAATGAGCGGTAGAGGCAAGTCAAGCCAATCGCAACTTGGTACGTTCACCCGTAACCAGATTGCCAAGGCGACATTCGAGGCTGCTGAAAGGATGGGTATTTCAGATAGGGCCCACATCGAAAGGCTTACCCAGCAGGTAATCGGACGGTTGGAGCAAAAACTGACAGCGCCCGGGAGGTCTCACGTTACACAGGCATTGCCGGGCATGGAAGAATTAGTTACTCGTTCGTCGGTACAGGAAAAACCTGCACCTCCTACCGAGGCGGAGATATTAACCATAGTTAGAGAGTTTCTGGATGCCGAAGTGACTGTAAAACCGCAAGAGGATGTGTCTCCTCTAATGATAGTGAAGGAAGAAGAGATGGAGAATAAACTGAGTTCTGAGATTAAGTTAAGTGAGAACGCTCGCCAGGTTTTGGAACGGAGATACTTGGCTAAGGATAAGAACGGGAAACCAATAGAGACTCCGGAGCAATTGTTCCGTCGTGTCGCACGGACGATTGCTTCTGCGGAATTGATTTACGATTCCAAAGCAGATACCAGGAAATGGGAGGATGAGTTTTACGATCAGATGGCGAACCTCAATTTCCTCCCTAACTCTCCGACTTTAATGAATGCCGGCAGGGAACTGGGACAACTGTCGGCCTGTTTTGTCCTCCCGATCGAAGATTCGATGGAATCGATTTTCGATGCGGTGAAATATACGGCGCTGATACATAAGAGCGGCGGAGGAACAGGTTTTTCCTTCTCGCGTTTGAGACCCGAGAGCGACCGTGTCGGCTCCACTGGTGGCGTCGCTAGCGGACCCGTGTCGTTTATGCGCGCCTTTGATACGGCGACCGATGTTATCAAGCAGGGTGGGATGCGGCGCGGCGCCAATATGGCGATACTGAGCGTCGACCACCCCGATATTTTGCGGTTTATAAATGCTAAGAAGGACTTAAATGTCCTGACTAATTTCAATATATCGGTGGCGGTAACACGCGAATTTATGGAGGCGGTAAAGTCGGGCAGTAACTATAATCTTGTTAATCCTCATACTAAAGAAGTATCCGGACAATTGAATGCCCGGGAAGCCTTTGAAAAGATCGCCGAAATGGCATGGAAGACCGGTGACCCCGGCATTGTTTTTATCGACCGTATTAACAAAGATAATCCTACGCCGCATCTGGGGAAAATTGAAAGTACTAATCCTTGTGGAGAACAACCCCTGCTTCCTTTCGAATCGTGTAACCTCAGCTCGATAAATCTCAACAAGATGTTGATGGAGACCGACGGCAAGGTCCAGGTCGATTATTCCAAAATGGCAAAGACGGTCAAAGCGGCCGTTAGATTTCTGGATAATGTTATCGATGTCAATAAATTCCCGCTCCCTGCGATAGATGAGATGACCAAGCGGACCAGGAAAATCGGGCTGGGAGTAATGGGGTTCGCCGATATGCTATTACAACTGGGTATTCCTTACAATTCCGATGAGGCGTTGGGGATTGTCGAAGATGTTATGGGTTTCATACAGTCGGAGGCAACTAAGTCTTCGGCAGAGCTGGCCGTCGACCGCGGGGTATTTCCCTCTTTCAAGGGGAGTAAGTATGACACTCATAATGGTGTGAAGGTCAGAAATGCGACGAGGACTACCATTGCACCGACGGGTACGCTATCGATTATCGCTGGCTGTTCTGGCGGTATCGAGCCTCTCTTCGCCCTCGTTTACACCCGGAATATTCTCGACGGTACCAAGATGTTAGAGGTCAATCCGTATTTCGAAGAGGCCGCCAGGAAGGGCGGTTTTTACTCCGAAGAGTTGATGAAGAAACTGGCTGAGGGGGCTCACCTGAGTGATATGCCCGATGTTCCGGAGGATACGAAGAAATTATTCGTTACCGCTCACGAAATCACTCCCGAATGGCATATTGAGATGCAGGCGGCGTTCCAGAAGTATACCGATAATGCCGTTTCCAAGACCGTGAACTTTGCTCACGAAGCTACCATGGAAGATGTTATCAAGGTTTATATGCTTGCCTATGAGAGGGGACTGAAAGGTATTACAATTTATCGGGATAGAAGCCGTGAAGGTCAACCGATGAGTACCGGACAGACGGAGAAAACAGGGGAAGCAGTAGTGGTGAAAGGGGAGACCAAGATAACGCCCCGAAAACGCGCTAAGCGAACTGTAGGCGTTACTGAGCGCGTGAATACCGGCTGCGGTTCTCTCTATGTAACTATTAATTCGGACGATGCCGGGCTGTGCGAAGTGTTCGGAACGCTGGGCAAAGCCGGCGGTTGTGCCTCAGCTCAACTGGAAGCGGTTTGTCGTCTTATTACAGCGGCATTGAGGTCGGGGGTAGATGCTGCGGCGATTGTAAAGCAGCTACGCGGTATTCGCTGTCCGTCTATTGCCTGGGAGGGCGGCAAATCGGTACTTTCCTGCGCCGATGCGATCGCCAGTGTTCTGGAAAGACATATCAATCCCGAACTCGAGATTGCTGAGAAAGCTGAGGAAAAAGTCAGCCGTGGCAATGTGTCGGATAAGTCTGAAGACTATGGGCTGGTAAGGAATATTGCCGGTCAATGTCCTGATTGCGGCGGATTACTCGCGTATCAAGAAGGCTGTTTTGTGTGCCCGAATTGCGGTTATACTAAGTGTTAGGGGAAAGTTTACATAAAATATATTTAAGGAAGGTGATGTGGTGGATAGAGATGATAGGGTAATGATTTTTATCGACGGGAGTAATCTGTACCATTCGCTGAAGGCATTGTTTAATCGGACTGACCTGGATATCGGTAGATTTTGTCAGAAGTTAATCGAGAGGAAACGTCTGGTAAGAATTTATTACTACAACGCGATTGTAGGGCTAAAACAGGAGCCCGAACGATACCGCCATCAGCAGGCTTTTTTTGCCAGTGTGCAAGCGGCCCCTTACACGGAACTGCGATTGGGGCATCTGGTTTATAATAATTGGCCCAATACTCCGCCTTATGAAAAAGGTATCGATATTATGCTCACTACTGATTTACTGACCCATAGTTTCAAGAGAAATTACGATGTAGCGATTCTGGTCGCCGGGGATACCGATTACGTGGGTGCTATTCAGGCAGTCAAGAACAACGGACAGAATGTGGAAGTAGCACTTTTCGGGAAAGAAAAAACTTCGCGCCCGTTGAGAGAAGTCGCCGACCGGATTATCACGATAGACGGTCGTTTACTCAGAAATTGCTGGAAAGGTTCCCATCAAATTCAGGGTGTCTCGCCGACGACGAACGCAACGGCATAGCCTTTCGCGTGCGAGAGACTGATACTTAGATTTTTGAGGGATAGTTCGCGAGCTTGTTCCTTCGCTTTTCCCATGAGGTTGATTAACGGTTTCCCGTTAGGTTCTGCCAGGATTTCGATGTCCTGCCAGCTGATGCCCTTGTCACAAGCCCCGAGCGCTTTGAGAATTGCTTCTTTAGCGGCGAATCTTACGGCTAACGAGGATGTGTTTGTGTATAATTCGAGTTCCGACGGGGTGTAAACTCTGTCTAGAAATGTTTCTCCCCAACGTCGTATGAGCTTTCCGATACGTTCGATTTCAATGATATCTACGCCTACGTATTGCATTTATCAACCTTATTTGCAATCAACTACTTTACTACAAAGGTTACGGTGCGAGCGTCAACGGATGCCACATAAGTCCCGACAGCATCTTCGGTTACACTGAAAGTAAGTGCCTCACTCGCGTGTGCTTCTAGCGTCACGGTCTTTGTCTGTACCACTTCGCTGTTTATTTTCAGGTTGACATCGTAGCTGCCCGGTAAGTCGCCTTCATTAGTGACCTGGACGGTGATGATTACCGTGCCCCCGGCGGAGATTTCAGTCTGTGATACCGTCGGCCTTTCCACTGTGAAAGTCGCTGGAACATACGGCGGGTTGCTGACGATTCCGGATATTACCTCGTACCATGATTTATCGACTATATAGACTTTATTATTGCCTATCAGCCTGGTGTAGTAGGTCGTGCCACTCGGATTGCTGTCGCCGACCTCGATTTCATAGACCGTCCCGTCATCTAGAGTCAATACCGCTGTAAGGCTCGGGTTGTCGAACCCATACTCGGTCAATTGGGCGTCCGTGACATTATCGGCTATAATTCTCTCGGATCCCGGGCCGCTCAAGAGCAACGGAATACCGCCGCCCCATCTTTGCATATCGACCTTAGGCCCGTTCTCTACATCGAAGTAGAATAGTCTATCTTCATGCTTGACAAAGGATTCGCTCAGGTTCTCCCGGGGCAATGAGAGGACGATATGTTGAAGGTAGTCCATCTCGAAATCCCAGACATACGGCCGGGGCGTATACGTTTGGACTATGGTCTGGTTTGCTCGATTGACAAAGAAATATATCGAACCGAGAATAGCCAGCACGACAACCATACTGAGGATAACTTTCGTTTTCAAAGATTGTGCTCCTGAAGTCGGGTAGTGTTAGTTATCGCCTTTGCCACCATATGATTCCCCCGATTATCAATACTAGCAAGGGCAGCAAGGCGATACTGGAGATATTAAGGAAAGTCGCTTCCTCTGAACTCAGGATGAGCCGACGTTTTTGCAGTACATTATGCTCGATGGTCATCACGTCTGAACTGGACGTGAGAATATTTACCGCTTTTATAAAAAGAGTGGAGTTGTCGTTGACATAGAAATTGTCATTATTGACAAAGTCGGAATCGCCGAAAATAGCAATCGAAGGGCCGGTATTGAATTTAGTGACGTTGCCTTCATCATCGTATTCTATCGAAGGGGTAATTAACACTCCGACGGCCAGACTGCCTTTTGTATCCATACCTTCGTTATAGACGGGTTCGGACGCTAACTGTGCGGAGTCGGTTTCCAGCCAGCTTTTTGAAGTTGTCCATGCAATCGATGTTACATCAGTACCATCCGGTTTCGTCTCCTGTGGGATGATAGCAGTTGCGCCCGGGAAATAGATAGTTGTGTACAACCAGTAATTCTGGAGTCGTGTTATGAGGGGAGTGGTCTGGTCGGGAGCAGCATAGGATCCGGGGTCTACGATGGTCCCTTTTCCAATATCTACTCCCCAGGGAGAGACTAGTTGGTCAATGTCATCGGGCAGATTGGGGTCGGTCATAAAGAGAACACTACCGTTATTCTCCAGATAGGTGGCAATGATTTGTCGTTCCTCGTCGGCCATCGGGTCCTTAGGGGCTACGACTATCAATGTGGCACAATCGTCAGGAATGGCATGGGTAAATGCAATATCCAGCGTATCCACCTGTAAGAGGTTGTCCTTCAGAGTTTGATCAACAAGGGTCAGAGCATCGGAAGGGCTGTCTTCGCCATGTCCCGTCAAGAAATAAATTTTTTTCTGAAGTGTCCCCGTGACCTGGAGTAGGGCGTTGGTGAATGCGTGTTCGGCGTTGTATTGCACCTCGAGGGGAGATACCGGATATATGCCTTCTACAGTTTCGAAAATAATATACTGGTAATAATCACTGCTTGTGATTCCGTATTTTCGTGCTTCTTCGGGATGTGCATCGGGGTCGACTATCCTGATTGTTAATTTATCGCTGTAGTACTTATATTCGTATAGTAAAATCAGCGAGTAATTATTCACACCCGACGTATCGTCAGGGGTAAAGAAACAGATTGCGGTAACCGGCATGTCTAATTTTGCCAGAAAGTCTTTTGTCTGGGACGTCAATGTGAATTGTGCCAGCTCGTTGAAATAAAAACGGTGGTTGACTCCGCCGACACTGATAGCGTTAACGAATACTATGATACCGATAAATGCCGAGAGCATAATCGTTGTGCTGGTCCCGAACTTGCCTCTCCGGCTGGTGATGGTACGGCGGATTGTGCGGAAATCTACGATGAAAGTATAACTGATGAGCAAAATACCGAATGCTGCCAGTCCTAACCCGATATATGTCAATTCATGTAAAATCAGGACGAGAAGTAATCCTACGACTATGCAAATTAATCCGAGTATTGCGAAAACAGCTGTCTGCATATCTAGTTCCACCTGCTAGTTTCGAGCGACCTTGTCGCTGCATAAAGGAATAATGCCGTCACGCTCAAATAATAAATAATGTCCTGGGTATCGATAATACCGTTGGCAAAATTGGCGAAGTGGGCCGACATAGAGAAATAACTGAAAACATTACCGAGCCCTTCAGGAAGTACGTTGGCGGCCAGACCGACAAACCATAAGGCAAAGAGTATACCTCCTGAAACGACCACTGCGACAATCTGGTTTGTCGTCAAAGAAGAGGTGAAGGTGCCGACTGCCAATGCAGCACTCCCCACTAATAAGAATCCGAGGTAGCTGGTCCAGATGGGGCCCATGTCAGGTCGTCCGAAAATAGCCAGCATCAGCGGGAAGTACATCGTCAAAACGATCATACAGAACAGGATTCCCAGTCCCCCCAGGAATTTGCCCATAATCACCTCGATATCTTTGACAGGCGATGTGAGCAGTAATTCCCACGTACCGATTTTCTTCTCCTCCGATAATAAACGCATCGTCAGCACGGAAGCGAACAGGGGGAGAAAAACATTTCCGATGTTGCTTACTCCGAACACTGCCAGCGGTTCAACGAACCCTTGAATACTGGTGTCGGCATATTTGGTAATGGTCAAATACAAAATGAAGAATACGCCGCTAATCAGGAGAAAGATACAGGTTACAATATATGCCATCGGTGCCGTTAAATATGACCGGAATTCTTTACCGGCAATAACTAAGATTTTATTCACTATCTGGTCCCTCTTTGCCTTTAGAAGTAAGTTGCAGGAAGATGTCTTCCAGGCTCATCTCTACTGTTTCTATCGATAATAACGTCCAGCCGCTTTTAATGATTGTTTCAGTGACCTGTGAGCGCGGGTCGACCTGAATAGGGCTCTCGACAATCAGATAATCACCTTCTCTGGAGACTTTTTTGACGCCATCGACTCTTTGTAATCGCTTAATAATCTGCTCATGGGGCCCTTTGACTTCCACTTTCAGCCGTCTTGCTCCCTTCACCGAGGCAGACAGGTTTTCAATAGTGTCTTCGGCAATGATTTTACCGCGATTGATAATGATAACACGGCTGCAGGTGGCGCTGACTTCAGGGAGAATATGCGTCGAGAGAAGTATCGTATGTTCTCTTCCTAATTCTTTTATGAGGGCCCTCGTTTGAGAAATCTGGAGAGGGTCGATGCCGACCGTAGGTTCATCCAGAATCAAAACTTTAGGCTCATGGATAATCGCCTGGGCCAATCCGACTCTTTGCCTGAAACCTTTCGACAGTTTACCGATAATAACATCGGTATATTCTCCCAGGTTACAAAGACCTATTACTTCGCTGACCCGGTGGTTGATATGCTTACCGTCCAGCCCTCTCAGTCGGCCGAAAAATGTGAGATATTCGCGAATCGTCATATCAGTATATAGCGGGACCGACTCGGGCATATAGCCGATGTTCTTCCTTCCTTCGAGTGAGTTGGTAACCATATTACAATCGGCTATCCATGTCTCGCCGCGTGTCGGCATCAGGAAGCCGGTAAGAATGCGCATTGTTGTCGTCTTGCCGGCGGCATTAGGGCCCAGAAGGCCTA
>JAFGHZ010000003.1 GCA_016929875.1 Dehalococcoidales bacterium | reverse complement strand
CCTGCATAGCACCCATCACGACCACATCCATTTTCCCGCCGCGGATCATCGTAAAAGATTCCAGAATATCGAAATAAACCGTGCCCGCGAGCTCAACAACCGGCTGACAGCTAGCATTGATAAGGTCCTGATTGACATCGGCACCTTCAGCCAGTGGCCCGGTTTTCAACATACCTATCTCGGACTGGAGAATAATATCTCTACCCTCTATCCAGTTACTAACGAGAGTCGGAATTCCGATACCCAGATTGACATAATCGCCATCCTTGATCTCTTTGCTTACCCGCAAGGCGATCATTTCACGCGGGATACCTTCAAACTTCACATTACTAGTCATTTTTATCGGCTCCTAATCAATCGATACTTTGAAATCTATTCTGGGGACGGGCACGACACGCTTGACATAGATGCCCGCAGTATGAATACAATCCGGGTCGATTACACCCGGCTCGACCATGTTCTCCACCTCGGCGATAGTCACCTTCGCCGCCGCCGCCATTACCGGATTAAAATTTCTTGCCGTTTTGATATACTTGAGATTTCCTTCTCTATCACCGGTATGCGCGTGAACAAAAGCAAAATCGGGTTTGAGTGCAAGCTCCAGAACGTACGTTTTGCCGTTAAACGCCCTGGTTTCCTTCGGGATACGATTCTCCGGAATATTGGTAACCGTACTTTGTTCCACAACGGAACCGACACCCGTAGGTAAATAGATCGCCGGTACGCCTGCCGCCGCCGCACGATACTTCTCCGCCAGTGTCCCCATCGGATAGACTTCCAGCTCGAGTTCACCGGCTCTTATCGCCTGCTCGAACGGGTCTTCTTTTCCTTTAGTAGCGGAGCGATACAACCCATAAGAATCGATGACCTTTTTGAGTTGTTTGTTTTTCACCAGCTGATTCAGTTCCTCAGATGCGCCCAGCATAGGGCCGCAACCACAGGTGAGAGTAAGATTTTTCGTTCCTTTGTCAATCAGTGCCCTTAAAAGAAGTCGGGGCACTCCGCAGGCGAAGAAACCGGCAACGGCAATCATCGCACCGTCATTGACATCCGCAATCGCGTCTTCAATCTTTTGATACACTTTATCCATTCTGACTCAACTCCATTTCTGACTAACTCCATTATAATATGCAGAGGGCTCTTAGTTAAAATGATTAAATCTTTCTCCGTTAATTAGACAGGAACTTCCCCAATCTTGCTTCCAGTTCTAGCCCCTGAGGTAATGTCATATCGAGACCCTCGGCAATTGCTTGTTTGGCATAACTTATCGCCCTGCCGTCATAATTTTTGATTCTGTCGGCTATCTTCTCGACAGTCGGCATAAGTTCCGCACGCGATACGACATGATTGACCATTTTTATTCGTTCTGCCTCATCGGCTTTTATCCATCTGCCCGAAAAAAGCATCTCCAGAGAATAACCCCTACCAATCACACGGGGGATAGTCTGGCTGCCGCCGGCGGCAGGGATGATACCCAACCCCATCTCCGGCACACCGAACTGAGCATCTTCGGAAGCGATACGGATATCACAGCACATTGCCATTTCTATCCCGGAACCCAGAACATAGCCGTGCAAAGCCGCAATTATCGGTTTACGGATATTCAAAAACAACCCCCACACATCCCGTTCGAACCTGAATCGGCGGGCAAACACAGGTGCCGGTGCAGTGAGAAATTCCGTGAGGTCGGCGCCGGCACAGAAAGCTTTTTCTCCGGCCCCTCTAAGAATCGCTACCTTGATTTCAGGATCATCGCGCACTACCGTCAATAAACTATAAAGTTCATCCCTCATCTTGATATTATAGACATTCAAAAATCCGGGACGATTGAGCGTAATATAGCCCTTGCCGTCCTTCTTCTCGTAGGTAGTTACTTCAAAATCACTCATTTCGGAACCAAAACTCTACTTGCCCTTAAAACCCGGCGGCCTCTTCTGCAAAAATGACCGTATGCCTTCTTTTCTATCCTCAGTAGTATGCAACAGGAAATAGAGATCGGCTTCCAGCCGCAAGCCTTGCTCCATCGCCAAATCCAGCCCGTCATTAACCGCTTCCTTGATATAACGCAGGGCAATGGGTGCTTTACCCGCGATAAACTTCGCCAGTGTATCTGCTTCGGTAGGCAATGCCCGCAAAGGGACTACTTTACTCACCAATCCGATTTTCAAAGCCTCCGCCGCATCGATAATCTCTCCTGTCAGAATTAACTCCAGCGCTTTGCCCCTTCCGATAATGCGAGGCAACCTTTGCGTCCCTCCATCGGTAGGAATTACCCCCTCTGCCACTCCAGGAAAGCCAAAGTGCGCCTCTTGTGAGGCAATCCTGATATCACACGCCAGTGCCAGCTCCAGGCCCTGTCCTAGTGCATTACCGTTGATTACAGCTACAACCGGCTTCTTGAGCTTCGACACGGAAAATGCAATCCCGGATTGTTCGGCTTGTTTCGCACTTGTCTTGTCCGCGGCAAAGAAAATATCGCCGGTACCGGTGATTGTCACAACATAGATATCGTCATCTTGATTGATTTGCTCGCATATTTCTCCCAGCTCCTGTCCAAGACGCAGATTTACAACATCATCAGTACCAGGATTATTGAGAGTGATACCGGCAATATGCTCGTTTTTCTTCACGACGACCAATGGTTTTGCCATAATTTACCTCATCTGCTTCGGCTAAACTTTATATTAACTAACTCAGCCATCGAAATCAAGAATGCCCTTATGCAGACAGGCAAGAATTCTATTTCCATGATGCGGCTACTTTTCGTTATAACAACAAATCTCAAAAAGACAACATTTTTCGCAAAGAGGCCGTTTCCGGCAGACATCTTTCCCCAGATGTACCAGTAGCGCATGATATTCATTAAAAAGCTGTGTCTCGCGCGGCAGGTTCTCCATAAAAAGCCCCTGGTAAGCCTCATAAGTATCATCTTTCGGCGACAAACCGATACGGCCGGCGATGCGCCGTGTGTAAGCATCGATAACAAAAACCGGCCTGTTCGCCGCATAAAGCAGGACGGAATCGGCAGTTTCCGGCCCGATACCATGAACACTCAAAAGCTGTCGGCGGAGGACATTTATATCCCGGGCAAACAGCTCATCGAGGTTATCTTCACAGGTATCAGACAGCCAATCGACCAGTGCCTTAAGCTTGGCGGATTTAGCATTGTAGTAGCCGCTGGGATAAACCAGTTCGGCCAGTTCTCCGACAGATATCCGGCGTAAAGCCGATGGCGTCATCACGCGGGCCTTTTTCAGGTTGGAGATTGACTTTTCCACATTTTTCCAGGTGGTCGACTGCGTCAGAATAGCCCCTACCATAACTTCAAAAGGACTGCCGCCGGGCCACCAGTGTTGAGGGCCGTATCGCTCGAAAAGTTTATAATAAATACCGATCGGTTTTTTGTTTTTCAAACTCCACCCGCCATTTACACACGCTCCGAAAACACCACAGCCCCATCCTGTTAAAGATGAGGCTGTATATTAAGTACAGTAACGGTCCGGTTTTAACGTTTCGTATATTGAGGCGCCTTGCGCGCTTTTCTCAAGCCGGCTTTCTTTCTTTCCTTAGCACGCGGGTCGCGAGTCAGAAGCCCATTTCTCTTCAACTTGAGTTTGTTATCGGGATTGGCTTTCACCAGAGCACGCGCGATACCGTGTGAAATGGCCCCTACCTGTCCCGCAATACCGCCGCCTTCCGCTTTAACCACCACATTGTATTTACTGAGCGTTTCAGTAACAACGAGCGGTTTAATCACCATTTGCCGCAACTCGATACGAGACAATAAATCCTCATAAGGAACGCCATTGATAACGACTGTTCCTCTACCCGGCATTATCTTGACACGGGCCACTGCCGTCTTGCGCCTTCCCGTCCCGTAAAAATAAGCCTGATCCTCCAAGGAAACCTCCCTTTATCTCTTAAGACACTCTATTTTCGAATCTAACTCTTCGGCGCGGTTTCAGATTTAGCTTTCTTCGGTTGCCCCGCCGATAAGCGGGCGTCACCAGCATAGACCCTGAGCCGCTTCATCATTTTAGCAGTCAGTCGGTTCTTAGGCAACATACCTCTAACTGCGTGCTCGATGACCCTCTCTGGATGGGATTCCATCACTTTATCCATACTCACGCTCTTGAATCCGCCGGGATAACCCGAATGGCGCCGGTAAAGCTTTTGCACCGGCTTATTCCCCGTAATTTGAATTTTGGCGGCATTGGTCACTATCACAAAATCGCCGACATCCGCATTACGAGAGAACAATGGCTTATGTTTACCCATCAGTAAACCAGCCGCACGAGTAGCCAGTCTGCCTAAAACCTCTTCCGAAGCATCTATTGTATGCCATTCTCGTTTAATATCGCTAGCTTTAACACTACATGTTTTCATTATCTCATTTCCTCAAACGAACAAGAGTAATTTACCCGCATCAGACACAAACCGCACGCCGGTAAGGTAGGACCTGCCAGCCCGGGTTTCTTCAAGCCGAGTAAGTCGATAAATTCAGTCTCGCTCATCTTGTTCAACCCTACCTGGACCAGTGCCCCGATAGTACTGCGTATCTGATGTCGCAGAAACGCGTTAGCAACGACGTCGAAAACGACCATTTCACCGTCACGCCTCACGCTTGCCTGATAAACACGGCGAACGGTGCTTTTCTCGAGTTCATCACCGATGTCGCTGGCAAAAGAAGCGAAGTCGTGGATACCGACCAGCGCTTGACTCGCCTTATTCATCGCCGCAACATCGAGTTCACCGACAACACGATGAGCGAACCTCTTCATCATCGGTGAGCGTGTCTGGCTATTCAAAATACGGTAACTGTATTCCCGGCTTATTGCCATACTACGCACCATGAAAGACTCTCTAACCCGATAAGCAGATTTAACGGCAATATCATCGGGCAGATGATAGTTCAATCCATGAACAAATGCTTCTTCAGGAAGAGCAGAGTCTGTCTTAAAACTGACTACCTGTCCCCGTGCATGGACTCCGGTATCGGTACGGCTGGCAGCCGTCACCCGTATCTTTGCTCCCGTGAGTTTCTCCAGAGCCTTCTCTATCTCGCCTTGAATAGTCAGCGCATTCGCCTGCCACTGGAAACCGAAATAATTTGTTCCGTCATATTCCAGCACCAGCGCCAAACGGGTGGTCGTCTTTTGGCTCTTCTCTACTTCAGGAGGAGTCAATGTCAATACCATTATTTCACCAACTCAAGTTGCACGACAGGTGCGCCGTCGCCGAGTCTCGGGCCCAGTTTGACGATCCGGGTATAGCCTCCGTTACGCTCGGCATAACGAGTAGCCAATTCATCGAAAACTTTATCGGCGACCTTCTTACTATAAATGAAAGCCAGAGCCTCACGTCGGGCATGAAGGTCTCCCTTCTTACCCAGCGTAATCATCTTCTCCGCCAGTCCGCGTATTTCTTTCGCCTTGGCTTCGGTAGTAGTAATCTTCTCGTTACCCAGAAGATCGGTTACTAGGTTCCGATGCAAGGCTTTTCTATATCCTGAAGACCTCGTCAATCTTCTCCCATGCATTTGTAATTTACGTGCCATAACATTCACCTGCACCCATTGTAGTTTTACTCATCTCCAGGTTCGGAGGTATCTTCTTCTGCCTTTTTGCCACCGGGGTTGTTGTCATCCTGCGACTCCAACGATAACCCCAGTTCCTCTAATCTTTCCTTGAGCTCCTGAAGAGACTTCACTCCGAAGTTCCGCAGGGTCATCAATATTCTCTCACCCTTCTTTACGACTTCCCCGACTGTCTGGAT
>JAFGHZ010000002.1 GCA_016929875.1 Dehalococcoidales bacterium | reverse complement strand
CGGGGTGAGCTCGCCGTTTTCGGCGGCAGTCAGTTCTCTTTGAGAGGCAATCGTATTGATGGCTCTTTCGCTGGCTTGAAAAATAATGTCGCTGACTTCGCTGGTGTCCTCGGGCGGGGCATCTTTCAAAATCTCGGCCATTGCTCTCACCGCGGACAGGGAATTCATAATGTCGTGGAAGAAAACCCTCTCCAGCAACCGGCGTCTCTTCTCGTCGGTAATGTCCATGATGCTGAAAAGTGTAAAATCCTCTCCGGAAACGTTGAAAGGTGTTGCCCAGACCCTTAAGTCCAGGGCATCGCCGCCGTCAATACTGATACGGCATTCTTTAACGTCCTGTTTCCCTTCCTGACTGGATAGTATGGCGTTGGCAGCACCGCAGACGCGGCAAAACTCGGTTGTCCCGCATCCGCCCTCCGTCTCTCTACTGTGAATACAGCCGAATAATTCTCCGGGGCGTAATCCCGGTACATTTTTGATGTCCTGAAGATTACTAATCCCCAGGACGGCTTTGTTGGCTAGAACTATCTGGCGGTTTTTGTTCAGCATCATCACTGCGACCGGGATACCGTCGAGGATTATCTGGATGAACGGAATTTTTGCGAGATTGTCCGACTCTATTTTTATTTCAGCGGGCAAACTCCGGATTGCCGGCAGGAATTTGGTGGGCAAGAATTTTTCACCCATTTTGGGTTCTCCTGTCATGAATTCCGGGATGATGTTACTAATCTTATCATAAAATAAGAGTCTGTTGTGATCAGGGGCGTTTAACGTCCTCAGGATTAGTTTTCTCTTCGAATGTGATACAATGTAAAGAAAATTAGCTTTGCAAATCGATATAAAGGAGCGGAGGGCTGATGGGGAAGGCTGTCTCTGTCATAGTTCCTACCTATAATGAAAAGGACAATGTGGCCCGTCTTGTCGAAAGGATACATACCAGTCTGTCCGATTATGATTATGAAGTCGTTTTTATCGACGATAACAGCAAAGACGGGACTGCCGATTTAATCCAGGCTTTATCCGGGAAATACCCTGTGAAAGTAGTCGTTCGCAAAGATAAGCGGGGGCTGGCGTCCGCAGTTGCCGATGGCATTTCGTATGTGAGCGGCGAGTTCGTAATCGTAATGGATGCCGATTTACAACATCCGCCGGAAGTTTTGCCCGATATCTTCAAAGCGCTGAAAAATCATGAATTTGTAATGGCGTCGCGCTACATTAAAGGCGGAAGTCCCGGGCAATGGACGCTGTCGAGGCGGATTGTCTCTCTAGTCGCCAACCTGCTGGCTTTACCGCTGGCGTTCAAAGTGAAAGACCGTGTCAGTGGTTTCTTCGGCTTCAGACGTGCTTCTGTCGATGCGAAAGCATTGAATCCCCTTGGGTGGAAGATAGGTCTCGAAATCTTGGTGCGCGGTCGGTTCGGTTTGGTGTCCGAGGTCCCGTACACTTTTGCGAGGCGCTCTCAGGGCACTTCGAAGCTGTCGAAACGCATTATCTGGCAATACATCCGGCAACTGGTAAAGCTTTATTCTTATAAATTCCAGATCCTCGATTTTATGATTGTCGGGGGTATCGGTTATATTATCAACATTGCCCTGTACAGTCTTCTCACTCTTTTGCCGGCTCTGAAGACGTTCGAATTCAACCAGTTGGGCAAACCGTATTACCTGCCGCCTTTTATTGTCTCTTCGCTCGTTGCCATTATCAGTAATTATTTGATGAACCGTGCCTGGACGTTCAGAGGCTGGAAAGAGCGGAAGGGCGGTTTCGGGCGGTACCTGCTTATGGGGCTGGCGACATTGCTCCTCGATATGGGGTTCCTTTTTGTCCTTGTGGAGTACTGTAATTTTAGCCCGGTGCCTGCTGCCGCTCTGGCGATATTCATCGTTTTCCTCGTTAGATTTATCATTGCCAGAAGCTGGATCTGGAAGAGAACTCCGAATAAATAATTGCCGTTTTACAGCGGATATCCATGGGAAAGCATTGTGAAAAAATTAATAAACCTGGTCAAACGGTTTAATCGCTGGGAATACAGTTGGCTTTGTCTTCTGGTAGTAATCGTGACGGCGATGCACTTCAGTATTATCATGCTCCCCGGTAGAGCGGTCTTTGACGAAGCCCATTACATAAATGACGCGCGGGCAATTATTGAAGGGCAAGAAGACCAGCGTCCCGAGCACCCCACCTTATCCAAGGATTTCGTGTTGTGGGGAATGCGTATCTTCGGCGATAACCCGCTTGGCTGGCGCTTTTTCCCTGTCATGTTAGGGATTGGCAGTATCGTTCTGATGTATTTCATCTGCCGGCAGCTCTCGATGTCCCGCAGGATGGCATTCCTGGCAACTTTTCTGCTCGCTTTTGAGAACCTGACATTTACTTTTTCCAGCATGGCAATGCTGGATGTTCCCTGTCTGACTTTCACGATGCTGGCTTTCTGGTTGTATCTCAGGGGCAATTATCCCTTTGCCGGAATCGCGGTAGGCCTCAGCGCTCTCTGCAAGCTTAACGGTGCTCTGGCAATCATTGCCATCGGACTGCACTGGTTGATCGTCAGGCGGGACCGTTTCTGGGAGTTCGCCGGCCTGGTCATCTTCGCTCCGGTCTCGTTTGTTTTTTTGATGCCGTTGTCCGATTTTTTCACCTTCGGCAGATTGACCAATCCTGTCGACCGGATATTTTATATGATAAAACAAAGCGGCACTCTGACCTTTTCCAGCGTGGAGGCTGGGTATGCTCAAAAGCCGATAGGATGGATATTCAGATACGATACTACCCCTTATACGTTCGACCCTAATTATTTCGGGGTAATCAGCTACAGCGTGCTGGCATTGATTGTCCCTGCCGTGGTTTACATGCTCTATAAAGCGGTAAAACACAGCGATGCCGCTATCTTCGGTTTGTCGTGGTTCACGGCTACCTATCTTATGTGGATACCGGGCGTCATGATTACCGATAGAATTACTTATCCGTTTTACATTTATCCTACTGTCGGCTCTATTTGCATCGGTCTGGGGATTGCGCTTTCCGGGCTCTGGCGGGCCTGGGAGACAAAAAAAGGCGGTACGCTGGGGTGGGTTGCTTTAGGAGTGTTGGGATTTTACCTGCTGGCGCATGTCGCCGTCTTTGCTATTCTATCTCCGATATCTTACTGGTGGGGATCGCCGGTTTTATTATAGTAAGGGGATGTATGGTACAATTTCCCCCGTATCCTGCTTTTTGACATTTTAAAAATCAATAATAGCAACCCGATGAACTTCCTCCTGATAACTCGTAAGGAGGTATGGCAATGATAAAGTGTAAACATTGTGGGATTTATCGGCCACTCGCGGTTTGCCTCGCTATCGTATTTCTGGTGACGTTTTTTGGCTGTTCCGTCACGACATCGGCAACAACACAATCCCCTGAAGCTGCGACTACCACTACCGTCACTACCACCACTACGATAACTGCCTCCGGCACGGTCTTCACCGTCAGTAATCTTTTGATACAACCTGCCCAGGTGAAAATCCGTGAAAATTTTGGTATCAGTGTTCTTGTTACAAATAGCGGTAATGTCCCCGGCACCCTCACTGTATCGTTAAAGGTTAACGGCCAGGTTGTCGCCGAACAGCAAATTACTCTGGATGCCGGTGCCAGCGATACGGTAATGTTCAAGCATTCTCAGGAAACCCCCGGTACTTACACCGTCGATGTTAACGGTTGTCAGGGTGAGTTTGTTGTCGTACCTCCGCCGACAGGAGCTGCAACCACTACGACCGTTCAGCAAACTACGGTTTATACCACACCAGCTACAACGGACTGGACTATTCCCACAGGTACCGGCGCTAACTTCCGGGCAGTGCATATGGGTGGTAATTGGGGCACTAACCGTACTTCCGTTGCCAACCTTCCTGACGAGTATTTCCGTTATCTGCGGGACCTCAATGTCAACTGGGTCGGTATTTCGGTGGCGCTTCATATCGATGGCAGTATGGACAGCACGGTCGAACTTGATTACAGCGAGAGCCTCCAGATTCCGACATTCCGCGATGATACCCTGCGTAGTCTGATACAGGCATTCCGTAATCACGGCTTCGATGTGTATATTCACATGGCTTTTGAATCGGGCGCCGCCGGTGAGCACCCGGTGAGTCGCTGGCAGTTAGGCGACCCATTGATGCATCTTGAAAGTTCGAATATTCAGGCGGAGTACTGGCCGTGGCGCACCGACCATCCTCAACACGCGTCATTCGTGGCCAGCTTCTGGCAGTCTTATACCGATTGTCTCGTCCATATCGCTCGTATTGCCGAGGAAGAAGGGGTCGGGATGATGACTCTCGGGACGGAGACCGACAGGTTGTTCCGCAGTCGCTCCGGCGGTCGCTGGACGAATAATTTTTTGAACGAAATTCAGGCGATGGTCAGCGCCGTTCGGGCTGTTTATAACGGACAGCTCGGTTATGAAATGCATTATCAGGTTCTGGTTGATAGGAACTTTTTCGGGCCGGGTTCCGATTATCTGGTCAGCGACCTGGACCTGGATTTTATTGCGGTTAGTGCCTACTTCCCACTTGTGCAGAACATTCCTAACAGTGTGCCCACAGTCCTCGACCTCGAGGGTGTCTGGGATGCGATATTCAACGGGATGCTGAAGCCTCTCAAGGAGAGAAATGGTAACAAACCCCTGATATTTACCGAATTCGGTTATGTGGATTCTCTGGTCGCACTGCAGAATGCGAGTGCCGACGAATTTACCAATAAGGTATTTAAGGACAATGACGGCAACGGCAAGGATGACGGAGAGGAAGCCCAGGCAAATGCTTACGAGGCCCTTTTCAATACTATGGACAAGTATCCGGGGGTTGTTAAAGGGGCGTTCCTCTGGGATGTGAATATGGCTACCGAGCAGGCGTACCAGCAAAGCTTTGCCAAAAACCGGACGTTCAATATACGGGGTAAATTGGCGGAAGCGGTGGTGAGAGAGCGCTACGCAGACTGGCTTTAGAGTAAGTGGCTGAGCAGGATTCTCAGCCCGATGGCGATGAGTATTATCGCGCCGATTAACTCGGCGCGCTTTCCCAGCAGTTTGTGAGATTTCCTATCTATGACTGTTCGGGTATGCCGAAAATCATGTTTTTTTGTTTAATTTGCGGCGTTAATTTTTTCGGAAAATTTTTAAAATTTTTGTTGATTAATTCACTGTTGAAAGGTTATAATTAATTAATGTTTTGAATTAACATATTTTGATATAGATAAATCGTCAGGTTGGTGTGTTTCTCTGCACACTCAGTCTGTTTTGGGAGGGAAAATGGAACTGGGAATCCTCGAATGGCGATGAATCTTCTTCCATCGGGAATATCCGTCTTATTGTTGTTCAACCTGGATCCGTCCTGGTTGCCAGAGGAACGGAAACAGGCCCTCGATGTGACCCTCCAGCTCAAACAAGCGATGAGTGGGATAGGGTATAGAACTGTACTTGTCCCCATCACTGATCAAAATCTTGACTCTGTATTATCTGGTTACGACCCCCTCGAGCATATCGTCTTCAACTGGTGTGAAAGTCTCCCCGGCGTACCCCATGGCGAATGGTTTGTCGCAGAATATCTGGAACAGCGGGGCTTCACGTTCACCGGTGCCGGTTCCGACATAATAACACTTTCTCAGAATAAGCATCTTATAAAACAGCTTCTCGAGGAGTCGGGAATTCCGACTCCTGCTTGGCAAATGTATAATAGCAAGTCGCCCGTCAGATGGGGACGGTTCCCCGCTATTGTCAAACCTGCGAGAGAGCATTGCAGCGAAGGGATCGACCGTAATGCTATCGTGATGACGGAAGCGGAACTAAAAAGCAGGGTCGCCTACATACTCGAAAAGTTCGGACAGCCCGTACTGGTTGAGGACTTTATCGATGGGCGCGAATTGCACGTCTCTCTCTGGGGTAACGGTGATGTTTGCATGTTGCCGCCGGCCGAGATGGAATTCTCATCGCTTCGGGATGCACATGACAGGATTTGCTCTTATGAGGCTAAATTTGTGCCGGATTCAGAGCAGTATCAGAAAATTGAAACGGTACTTCCGGCAAAGCTCAGCGAAGATGAACTGTATGAAGTCGAGCAGGTCTGCAAAAAAGCTTACATGGTGACGGGATGCCGTGACTATGCCCGTATCGATATGCGTATTAAAGACGGTTTGCTATACGTCATTGATATAAACCCCAATTCGGACATCAGTCCCGATACCACTACCATCGCTGCTGCGGAGCTGGCTGGCTATACCTACGGGGAATTCGGG
>JAFGHZ010000025.1 GCA_016929875.1 Dehalococcoidales bacterium | reverse complement strand
GTGAATGACCATGGGACTTCCTCCTCTCTCTATTTATACTTAGACAGGAAATCCCGAAAATGTAAACAACGCTACTTTATCTAACAAATTACCATCTCTTATGCAAATGTTTCTCCCACTTTCAAGGGAACCCGAACGGCAGATATCGTTCTGGGGGGAGGGCGAGAGCCCATGCCCCCGATTTTTCTCTCTGCTCTGGTTAGCCCTCGGCGGGTACCGGATTCGAAGCGGGGTCCGAAACGGTAAATTTTTTCATCACCCAACCGAATTCTCCAGACGGCAGTTTGACAAATAACCATTCTGGGGCAGTCCCGTGGATTTCCAGAATAGTTCCCTGAGAAACTTGGAAGGTTATCGCGTGGTCCATGCCGGGGCCCGATCGAACATTCAGCATATGGGACGTTACTTTTGCCTGACTGAGCATTGGTGAGGCGGATTGATACTCGGGGATAGAACTCGCTGTAGAGGTCTCATAGGGGGGATTCACAACGATATATCCCGATGGAACTTTGTTGTAGTAGACATTACCATAATAATAATATTCAATTCCCCCGCTCCGGAATGTTATGTGCCCGGGGGGTAGCTTTATAACAACAGCCCCCACAGGCGGCGTTGTGACAACATATCCGTCAGGGAGAGGCCGATAATATATCCCCCTGTGGTAATAATATTCTATGCCCGCGATGGTCAGCAGCGCGAAGCCTAGGGGCAGAAACGGTCTGACGTGTGGGCGGTAGTATCTTACCGCCGGATGCCTTGGCAAGGCATAGGCAAGTGTTTCCGGCATGAGAGAGGTACAGATAAAAAGGATTGTAAGCCCTATGGTAAAAAATCTGTAAATAAAAGGTGGTCTTTTCACCATCGTTTTATCCTCCTTTCCTGGTTAATACTTATAGTCGTTTGACTCCCAGTAAAAGTTACACTTATGATACGATACATTACTATCGAAGGGCAAGCCCAAAAGTCAGCCCAAAAGCCAGGGATCGAATGTTGACTAAGGTATGTGAAGGGTATTGGAACTTATTTCAATGACGACCCCTATTATTGTCTTCACCTACTTTTCAATAATTTTGATCACGTTGATCGGTTATCGCTAATTTATTGACTCAACTTTCGGGATTAGATTTCATTAATCACGAGCCTGTTCTTTGACAGATTGACGTAAGCAAGAGCTACTTCCATTATCCTATCAAAGAAAGGTTGCACCGTTTTTTCACAGTAGGCGCCCATTTTACGAATGCCTTTCACTGCGAAGGAAAGGATTCGGTACAATGCCTCGATGAAGGATATGTCATTGAGTTCATCACAACAGGCATAGAAGAGATCGCCGAAGGTTCGTTCATCCGTTTCTATGCGGCATTGATAAGCCAGGAACATATAGCGCATGAACACAATGGTCGTATGGGCAATCAGCGCATCGTAGTCACGGCACTGAATCTCTTTTGCCAGTTTAAGATGTTGCTTCGCCATTTTAAAGAACACTTCGATATCCCAGCGTTTGCCGTAGATTCGGACCACATCTTCGTCAGGAAGGTGGATATCGGTAGACAGCAGAGCAAGCCAGTCTTTTTTGCGGCGGTCTCGGACGAAGACCACCTTGGCCCTGTGTTCGTCTGTGAGTGTGACGATAACGCTGGTGAGAATCCGCGCCTGGCCTCGGCGCTTCTTCAGACATTGATAGAGTCTCATCAGGTTACAACGGCAATCCCCGTAATCGTAGAGTACTGTCGGCGTCTTTTTCAGCATGCAGATAACCGGTCGAAACTGACTGAGCATGACAATGGTTTTCGGCATGGCGAACCAACTATCCATGAGAATGAAGTGGGCGTCGATACCAGCGGTGAGGGCTCTTTTTACCATATCCGCAAGATGCTCCGTACTCTTGATCGTGGCTTCTTTGCGCCGCTCATACGCACTACAGCGTTTGTCAACAATCTTGGTGGCCTCGCAGAATCTCTTAGCGTCATCAGTCGATGAGAGGAGCGCAAAATCCAGGGGCAGACAACTGACACCATCGGACCAGCATAGAGTGAGCATACGAAAACCTCGAATGAAACGACCGGTGGCATGATCTCTCACTCGGCTGAGTAACTCTACCATTTTAGATCGTGACCGATCATAGGTGCTGTCGTCAATGATCAGTACGGATTCTCTTTCGTTGTTGGTGAGCCGATCGAAAAACCGATACAACCGGACGCCAATGGTCAGCAGAACTCGACGCCAGTTCGATCGTGGCCCCTTAAGTACATCATAGGCCGCATCCTTACCGAAGGGAAGATCCTGATTGATGACGATGCCGCGAAAGAAGTTCTTTCCCAAAAATGGCAAAGAAAATATGGGCTTTATCAAAGAGCGAACGGTGTAACCGTGCCGCTTCCGCATGCCGCAGCGATGAAGCACTGTCGGTATATGAAAATGGCTGAAAAATTCGTCAATCTTGTCAGAAACATGTACATTAGCTTGAATATTGGAGGCAATGCTGATATAGTTCATTTAAGCCCTTTCCTTTTGATATTATTTTGTTTTTAGGCAAAAAAACTATAAATCAAAAGACTGGGCTTTTCAAGTCTTATTATTAATTATATCAATATGTTATATGTTGTTATTGCCTCGCATTCTTAAACCCGAAAGTTGAGTTATTGAACTACACAACCAGGCAAAGCCTTGGAACGTTGATGCTTTCAGATGGAAAACAGCATCTAATGGATAATATTATGTTTGACATCTCAGTGGGTGTCTTGTAGCGTCTAAACTCCAGATAAGTCTAATATACTACTTGCCTTTCTTTACAGGCGGCACCTTTTGTTATTGCAGGGGCATCAGATGAAAGGTCTATTCGGGACAAGTAACGAATTGAAGGAGCACTTCCCGGTAGTGTCCTAATTTGAATCTATTAGCTCTTCGATAGACCAAATCCTATTCGTCAAACCAGCCGCCATTGCAGGGGTCATTCTCAAACTTCCATGGATACGCACAAAATTATAATGCGCAAAGTGCAAAGAGACGGCTGCCCTTAGGTTCTCCAATTTCTTACTAAAGGCATTAGTTAGCCTGGTAAAGCGCCGCATGTTCATTCTCATTGTAAGGTTCTGGCGTTCAATCAAACTTGTTGATATTCGACTTAGAGATTGATTTCCGCTTACAGGGCTTCTTTCTGTTTTTACAACATTAGGTGGACTGTAACGGCCGGGAGGCTTTCTTGTATTCCCGAAATTGTCAAACTTTGAGAGTCCTCCGGCAGAGCCGGGGGATTACTCAGGAGAATTTAAACGGCATCCTCACTCCCGTTCTTTCAGGCTCGCCCGTTTGATGGCATCCGTTCCGAACCTGTCGATAATCATGTCGATCGCCTCATCCAGTCTTCGCCGGTTAGTATCTCGTGTGTCGCTCTGCTCAAAGATATCCATCTGTACCGGTTCTGCAGGGGAGGCGAGGTTGGAAACGCCGACACCAATCAGCCGTACCTTCTTCGACACCCGGTACCGTTCAAGGAGCCGGAATGCCTCCCTGATGATGGCCTCGGAAGATTGCGTTGTCTCTCTGATCGTAACGCTCCGGGTCACCTGTCTGAAATCCGAGTCCTTTATCTTGATGCTTACCGTCCGTGCCCCCATCCCCAGCGCCCTCAACTCCCGCGCAATCCGCTCGGCCTGCCCCAGGATATACTTTCTGAGTAGATCTTTATCGTCGGTATCCGCGGTGAGCGTTTCCTCCGCGCTGACCGATTTTGTCTCCGCGGCAGGGGTCACGGCCGACCGATCAATGCCGCGGGCGAACTGGGCGAGCCGGTGACCGAATTTACCAAACCTCCTTACCAGCAGTTCCTCGGAGTATTGCTTGACATCACCGAGGGTCCTGACCCCCATCAGTCTGAGTTTCTCATGCGTGTTCTTTCCGACACCGGGGACCTTGTGGATCGGGAGAGACTCGATAAACCGGTCGACCTGCTCCGAGGTAATGATGGTCAATCCGCCAGGCTTATCCATATCGGAGGCGATCTTCGCCAGAAACTTGTTCGGCGCGGCCCCCAGTGAGCAGGTCAAACCCGAACCCTCCCTGATCCTTTTCTTGATACGGAGGGCTATCTCCTCTACCCCGCCGAAGAGCCTCTGGCAGCCGGTAATATCGACGTAGGCCTCGTCAATCGAGATCGGTTCAACCAAGGGGGAG
>JAFGHZ010000024.1 GCA_016929875.1 Dehalococcoidales bacterium | reverse complement strand
CCGTATTTGGTTTTCGGGTCTCCGCTTTTAGTAATTCCATATTTCTGTTTTGACATCTGCTTTCTCCCTTTCTATGTAATTCTTATCACATTAACCGCTTGCGGTTCAAACCGCCAGACGTGAAACAATTATTCAAATGATTGGATTTATACTCTCATTATTGCCGTATGTTTAACAAATATCTCTGTAATTCTGCGATTAATTGTGTAAAAATAATATCTTTAATGTGCTGTTTGCATTTGGTTGTCTAATGTCATTGCGAGTCCCGACCTGTCGAAGCGAAGCAATCTCATACTATCATTATCGAGATTGCCATGACCAATAAATTGGTCTCGCAATGACATATCGTCTTCCATGTTACTAAAACCGAATAAAACCATCTTTAATGTTCCTTGACAAACCGTTATTCCATAATTATAATAACGGTATCGTTGTGAGTTTGCGTATATAACGCATCTAACGAACTTTTAAAATATAATCTCTCCGAGTCATTTCCCCTACATTCTTCAAAAGAGGGACATGGGGAATGGCCGCTAGGTATTACTGGAAACGGTGGTGCCACCTTTTGGAAAGGAGAGCGACTCGAAGCTTGTTAAGTATGAGCGCCTCTCGTAGGCGCTTTTTTTATAGCTTGACAAGCGAAGAAGTGTCTCCTGTGAGGCGCTTTTTTTTGGCGTAAATTCATCTTTTAGTAGATGCGGAACTGTAGATACTAGCAGTAATTATTCAACGTCTTACTATGGTTGTGCATGCATTGGAATATGCCGGAGAAAATGGTCGGTCCCTGTGTTTACGAAGATTACGGAAAACAATGATGATTCCTCTGTCCTGCCTGTATAACGTCGGTGCATGAGGCAATAAAGGGAAAGAAGGAAAAACCATGGAATGTAGCTACTGTGAAAACAGATGCGATATCGGCGATGGTAATCATGGAATCTGCGCTATGTACAGCCTCGGGGACTATGGAATCGTCCCTCGTTATAAAAATCAGGTCTCTTCTATAACTATCGGACGTATCGAAGATGTACCGGTAATGCATTATTATCCGGGCAGTCTTACTCTGCTGATGGGTACCGTCGGTTGTAACTTCGACTGCCGCTATTGCCAGAACAGCCCCGTCGCCCGCATTTACGATAAAGACCATTTCCGCTATGAACTCAGCCCGCAGCAGCTGGTCAACAAAGCTGCTGCGAACGGCTGCCAGAACATCGCCTTTACGGTCAATGAACCCGTGGTATCGTTCCCCTACTTTATTGAAATGGCAGCAGAAGCCAAAAAAGCCGGCCTGCGGGTCGGCTGCGCCACCAACGCCTATTTCACCGGGTCATCGGCGCGGATAGTGGCGGAGCATATCGATTTCGTAAATATCAGTCTCAAGGCTCTCTCGGATCGCTTTTATCGTGATTATTGCCAGGTAGACACTGTTGCTCCGGTCCTCAGGAATCTCAGGTTTCTTTATGAAAGCGGCGTTCACGTGGAAGTAACCACACCCATCGTGCCGGATATGGACGATGCCGAAGCCGAAGAAATCGCGCGTACTCTCGGCGCCATCAGCCGGGATATCCCCTGGCATATCTTCTGGCTGGTTCCCGAATATAAAATGGCCGAAGGCGAACATATAAGCGTGGAACGGCTGAAAAGTATCAGGGAGAAAGCCGGCGCTTACCTGAATTATGCTTTCATCGGCAATATGGTGGGTTCCGAGTGGCTGGACACCTGCTGCCCGGAATGCGGTGCCCCGCTTATCAAGCGTATCGATGCACTGGGATGCGGTTCGCAGCTAACGGACTACAGGCTGGTGGATGGTAAGTGCCCCGACTGCGGTGCCGATATACCGGTAGTCGGCAAGTATTCGCTGAGCTTTGCCGATGCTGATGTGACCACATGCCCGGTCGTTCCTGTTTCCGGTTCGGGCGAAGGATTATACGGGTTGCTCGATGTTCACGGGCATCAAAAATACATCGACATGCGGACCGGTGAAAAAACGACCGCGCGTTCACCGGTACTTTCACAAATTTCAGAAATAATAAGCAAAGAACCCTATCCGGGCGATGAAAAACCGGAGTCGGACACCTGGGTTACCGACATAGCGCTTAAGCTGTGCGATACTTATCGGCCAGACCTGGTCGTGCTGGACTACGCCCAGGCATGTTTCGTGTCTGTAAGCTTCCCGGAACGCAAGGATGAAGCGTATGAGAATACGTTCGCCAATATCTCCCGTTTCCTGGAATGTACGGAGTACGTGCCGCTGGTGTTCGGCTGCGGCAATCTCGAGACGGTGATTCAGCAGGTCGACCTCGAAGGCATGCTCAATACCAGGGAGGAGTTTCTGACCACGTTATTCAAACATGCCTATATCAGCAAAGAGGTTATCGCCGATTCCAGTTCCGATCAACTGGCCGCGCTGCGAGAAGTCGCTACGCTAGTTGAGAAGAAAGAGTTCCTCGAATCTCTCAGCAAGGGTTACTGTCAGGAATACGCGGAAACCCTCGGGGACTATATAGCCATCGCCCGCCCCGGAATCGTCTTTAAGGGCCTTAACAGTCAGTACCGTACCTCACGCCTCACGGTCGCTCAGGACAAATGGGTGCCGGTACATACCGGGCTCGATACATGCCCGGAGGACATTACGCAGGTGGCCCCGGTAGTCGTTGAAGCCGTCCGCAACGGCAAGAAGGTAGCGTTTATCATCGTCGAAGGGGCCGGGTTCGATAATTTCCCGCTCCCGGCCCGTAAGTGCCGCAACTATGACGGGCACTATACTTACCAGATGCACCAGCAGTACATTACACTCGGCACCGGTGTTCCTTATACCAGAAGTCCCTTCCAGTTCCCGGTGGGACAGCACTTCTGGTTACAGGACTACCGCCCCTACCCATTCTCGGGTCGTTTCCACAGAGTCCTGGAGAACACCCTCAGGCATCAAATCGGTGACAGGAAGAGTATATCGGTAGGCAACCGTAACATCTTGACTCACGTTTGCCTCGAAGCCGACATCTCTCTGGAATGTTACTGCTGTTACCAGCATAATTTCGGTACCATGGTCGTTTTTAATGACAAAATCCTCGTTTAACCAATGGCAGCCAGAAATAACAATTATGGAGGTAAAATGAAAAAGCTTTCCGGAATTCTAACAATATTACTCGTTCTTATTTTTGTCAT
>JAFGHZ010000023.1 GCA_016929875.1 Dehalococcoidales bacterium | reverse complement strand
TAGAAAGAATCGAAGATGAGGCATTTGAGAGGCTCTTCGGCATTGCCTTTCGGCGACGGCACGAGTGTCACAACCGCCTCCAGTAAATCTATGACGCCGGTGCCGTCTTTAGCGGAAACCAGCAGGGCAGTCTTACCCGGTAAACCCAGTGTATCTTCCAATTGCTGACGGCACTCGTCAATCATCGCGTTCGGCAGGTCGATTTTGTTGATGACCGGAATAATTTCCAGCCCTGCGTCTATTGCGAGATAAGCGTTGGCAATGGTCTGGGCCTCCACGCCCTGCGAGGCGTCCACCAACAAAACAGCTCCTTCGCAGGCTTTCAGACTGCGCGAGACCTCGTAGTTAAAGTCCACATGTCCCGGCGTGTCGATAAGATTCAGGATATATTCTTTGCCGTCCTGAGATTTGTAAGGCATACGCACCGATTTCGCCTTGATGGTGATGCCCCGCTCGCGCTCTAAATCCATACTATCGAGAACCTGAGCGTTTTCGGTAGTGTGCAAGACGCCGGTCAGTTCCAGCATACGGTCGGCAAGAGTCGATTTACCGTGGTCAATATGCGCAATGATGCAAAAGTTTCTGATGTTTTCCATTATACTTGAATAGTATCACGGCAGAGGCAAAACGGACAAGAAAAAACACTTTTACCATTACGAGGAGCCCTGATTTTATCGGGACGACCCCGTATCAAGTACGGGGCAAGCGGTGGTAATCTCTTCCACCTGCTATGCTGGCAAAAAATAGTTCGCAGGGTTAACTTAAAAGCCAACGAATAGGAATACGGAAGATTGCCACGCCCGCCTACGGCGGACTCGCAATGGAAAATTTACCCGAGCCGATAACCGTACGGCGGCATTTCTTTACCGTCGATATACACCGTCTTACCGGATACAGCGACACGTCCCCGTGAAATCAAATCGTGGACGGCAAACGGATAAATCTCCCAGTCGCCCTTCACCTTGAGCACACCCTGTAAACCGCTGCACACCCGCTCCATCATTACTGAAAGCTCTTCACCCGCCTGCTCTTTAAAAGCTTCGTATGTTTTTATATTGCGACTGACTGCAAAGCCGGTAATTTGCTGTAGTCCGCTTAATAACCCCTTGTCGCCTTTCGATTCCAGTTCCGTCAGTGCTTGTTTTATGTCAAGTGGTTTCGACTGCACCAGGACAGGTCCTTTATCCTTACTCCTATCTGCCACGAAGAGTGTCGATCTGATTGCCATATCCCCTGCTAAAATCGCCATCGCCGACGGTATCCAGTGCAATCCGATATAGTCTTTGGTCGTATCCCCCGGATGGACGTTCAGTATCCTGGGATAATACCTGTCTATCATCCAGTCGGTATTCCACTGATCGAAGCCCGCCAGACAAATCAAATCGGGTTGCTTGCCCAGTTTACTCTCGATTAAGAGGGCGATTTCCTGTTCGTATTGCACCCTTTCGAGGCAATTCCTAGGGACATTACCGGCACCGTATTTTTTTCTGGCTTCCTTGAGATAAGGTATATGGCTGAGCACAATCACTTCATGGTCATTTTCCCGAGCGATGACCACTCCGCCGCAATCCGGCCGATTGGTAAATACCAGATAATCGTGCTCCGAATTTCTTTCAACTATCTTCTGATAATTGGTACCCGAACCCGAGACAAAGCAGACAATCGTCATCCTTTTCCCGGATTTGGCAGGGTCGTAAATTAGTTGCTTCATAGATTTATAAGTGGCGCGAGAGCCAGCCCTCCATATCAGCGAAGACCTGCTGACGGTCCGGCTCGTTGAATATTTCGTGATAAAAGCTTTCGTATCCTATCAAAACCTTATCTTTGGAGCCGGCACGCTCGAAAAGCATCTTACTCCCTGCCGGGTCGGACAAACGGTCGTCAGTCCCGTACATGACGAGAAGTGGCAAGTCTATTTCCGCCATCCGGGACGGTAATTGCTCTATGGTTTTGAGGGCTTCGGCACCGAGACGGGCGCTGATCTTACCGCGATACACCAGCGGGTCGTTAACATAGGCATCGACCACTGCTTTATCACGGCTGATAGTACTGGCATTGAGAACGCTGACTCCCATTTTAGGTAGAAAACACGATAATACTTTAGCCATCATTGCCATAGAACCCGTGATGCTGGAACCCTGCTTCAATGTTGCCGCCGACAGAATTAGCCCGTCAAATTCTTTCTGGTACTTCAACGCATAAGCAGTGGCAATGGCACCGCCCATACTGTGACCGACCAGAAAAATCCTGGTGTCCTTCTGGCTGTGACAGACCTTATCGAAAAATATCTTCAGGTCGTCGAGATAGTAAGAGAAACGCTCCACATAGCCTCTCCGCCCCTCCGATTTCCCGTGACCGCGCAGGTCGAACGAGCAAACGGCATAGCCTTTGGGGACAAAATTTACCAGATTTGAATAGCGGCCGCTGTGTTCTGCCAGACCATGTACGACCAGCAATATTGCATCGGGAATTCCATCGGGCAACCAGTGCTGGCTATAGAGTTTGAAATTTTTACTACCGGGGAATTCGCCTTCCGTATGTTGCATACTGAACCTCCTTAAGGCAAGAGGTGAGTGTGCTACCGTCGGCTATACTTTAGCAGTTCTTGCGGTAAGTATCAACTACACGTCTGAGACACCACTAGTTGTTCGGTATTGTGAAACTGCTCAACTCATTATAATCGGAATCGCGGAAAACCAGCTCAATTTCCGAGTCGTCGACTGTAACGTCGACGAAAGCATAATGATTAATCGCATACCAGACGCTTTCAGGTGAGACGTATTCCCGCTCGGGTTCGCTACCCGCTCCGAAAGCACCGCAAATAACGTAAGTTACCCCCGATTTCTGCAGTAGTTCCAGCTGGTGGGCATGCCCGGAGAACACCAGGTCCACCCCGTATTTTTCAAACAAAGGCGTCACCTTCTGGATTGTTTCCGGATTATCATACCATCGCCAGCCTTCGCTGAAGGAGCCTGAGGCATAATAGAATCCGTGCCCCATCACGATTGTCCAGTCGTCTTCAGGAATGCTTGCCAGTTGTGTCTCCAGCCACTCGCTTTGCGCGCGGGTAAAAGTCTCCGCGCTCCACTCGAGGTCTATCACCAGAAAATGGACTTTACCGACATCGATTCTCTGCCAGATTTGCGTACCTGTCTTAAGCGGCATCGCACCGGGATAACAATAGGTCTCGTAACGTTTCAATCCGACCAGAAGGGTATCGTGGTTACCCACTACATATTTCGTCGGGATAATCGAGGTAATCGGCGATAGATGTTGAAACGCCATTTGCCAGTGAGTATCTTTGAATCCGTAATCGACGAGGTCTCCCAGCGAGAAAAGTAAATCAAAACGGTTCGACGGATTAGCGATATACTGAAGCATCCTGTCCGAAAGATCATTACGGCTTGATGCTTTCCCAAAATGAGCATCGCTGAAAACAGCGAAATGCAGCGGCTGCCCGCCAACCGATGGCGTCCTGAAACGATAGGTTTGACCGTCGTTGACCTGATACCAGTACTGGGTATCGGGCCGCAAATCACTTAACACAAAAACATGCTGCTTCGAGGGCTTTTCTTCGACAAGTGTTGTGACGGTATCTCCCGAACCCCATTTAACCGAATTGGTTGTAAGACCGGCAGTATGGAAAATTACCGCCACATCCGGCACATCGTTCGCTCCCGTACCATCCACCATTAATAGCTGCGGCGTTTCACCGGCAGCAAACGAACCCGGGACATTGATGTAAACAAACGCGAGAATGGGAACGACTATTCCCAGCAGT
>JAFGHZ010000022.1 GCA_016929875.1 Dehalococcoidales bacterium | reverse complement strand
CGCATGCTTCTTTGCCCAACCGGGCATTTGCGCTTGTTCCGATGGCGGAAATCGCTCCCAACCTGGTTCATCCGGTAACAAAGAAAACTATGAGCACTATGCTTGCTGAGCTGGAAAACGGTATTCAGGGCGTTATGAAAGTAACCTGCCCGTAAGGAATAAAAATGTTTAAACTGTCAGTAGAAGAGCACTTCGATGCCGCCCATGCACTGAGAGGATATAAGGGCAAGTGCGAGAATTTGCATGGTCATCGTTTTGCTGTGAAGGTTAAAGTCACCTCGTCAAAGCTGGATGATATCGGGCTGGCTTTCGACTTCAGTGAATTGAAAAGGATTTTGAAAGCCGTCCTTTCGCGCTTCGACCATGTCAATCTGAACGAAACGCCTCCCTTCGATAAAATCAATCCCTCTTCGGAAAACATTGCCCGCACTGTCTATGAAGCGATGAAAAACGAGTTGGCGGATGCCCCGGTCAAACTATACGGCGTCAAGGTTTGGGAATCGCCCGAGAGTGCGGCGGAATACCGGGAAGATTGAATCTAGAGCAGGTGACTGAGCAAAATCCTCAGTCCGATAGCAATCAGGATAAGCCCGCCCATAAGCTCGGCGCGCTTTCCAAGCGCTGTTCCCGCTTTTTTACCGAGTACGAATCCAAGTACGGAAACAAGAAAAGCGGTTATCCCTATAACTCCGCTTGCCAGAGCAATATTTACTTCGAGGAATGCAAAAGTCAGCCCCACCGCCAGTGCATCTACGCTGGTGGCAATCGATAGTGTTAGAAGTGTGCCCGGTTTTGTAATATCGGTTTTGCATTCATCATTTTCCTTACGGAAAGATTCCCAAACCATCTTCCCGCCGATAAAAGCCAAAAGCGCGAAAGCCAGCCAATGGTCATAATCGGCAATCAAGCCAACCAGGGTCTGTCCTGCCAGCCATCCCAGAACAGGCATTAAGGCCTGGAAGATACCGAAGGATAAAGAGGCGACGATAATCTGTTTTCTGGAAACAGATTTCATAGCGATGCACCCGCTGAAAGCAACAGCGAAGCAATCGGCCGAAAGTCCGAGGGCGATGATAAATACAGAAATTAAATCAAGGCTTTCCATTATATCCGGTTATGTACAAAATACGATTAATTTGCAAAAATCAGACTGATTAAAGCATAATATCTAAAATTTTTCAAAATAAATTACTTGTAATTACTTGTTAATCGGTATTATTATTGTTAGACTTCAATTTGTGATACTTGACATGCTGGGGTACAATAATTGTTCATAAAAAGCTTATTAATCAGGGATGGAATAAAGAATTAAACATGTCGTATGAAAATGAAGAACAAGCGAGAATAATGAGACAGCAGAGTAAAAATGCCATAGCTCTGGCTATGGAAGGCCGCTGGCGCGAAGCTGTAGAAGCCAATAAAGCCATTATCGAATCATTCCCCGAAGATGTGGATTCCTTTAACCGTTTGGGTCGCGCCTATATGGAATTAGGTGAATACGAGATGGCCAGCGAGGCTTACAGTCGAGCCAGGCAGCTGGACCCTCACAATAAAATAGCCGAGAAGAACCTGACCCGGATCGCTCACCTTATAGAAATCGGCGCCAAACCGGAGGAGAACACTTCAAAAGTGGAACCGAATGTATTTATCGAAGAAACCGGCAAGGCAGGCGTAGTCAGGTTAATGCAACTGGCGCCTAAAAAAGATTTAGCCAAAGTAGATGCCGGCGACCGGGTTCAGTTGAAAATAGTCGATTCGAGTCTGGTAGTTGAGAACAGCAGTAATGAATATCTGGGCTTAATCGAACCCCGGCACAGCCAGCGATTGATAAGACTGATGAACGGAGGCAACCGCTATTCGACTACGGTAATCAGTGTTTCCGACGATAACCTGTCGGTAATAATAAAGGAAACCTACCAACATCCGTCCCAGCTCGGCCAGCTCTCTTTTCCGTCAAAAGGTATCAGCGGTATCAGGCCTTATGTAAGCGATAAAGTATTGAAGCGTAAGCTGGAATATAATGATTCTCTGACAGATCTGGAATATAATGATAATAGCGACGACGGAGACGTTTTATCCGAAGAGATTACAGAGGATGGCGGTGAAAGCGATGATCTCATTGAAGAAGATGAGCAGGAGGTTTAAAGCGATATGAGTTTAGGTAACGTTAAAGATATAAAAATTGATGAAGAGGTAAAGAGCTCTTATCTTGATTACGCTATGAGCGTAATAGTTTCAAGGGCTTTACCGGATGTCAGGGATGGCTTAAAGCCGGTACATCGCCGTATTCTTTATGCCATGCAGGGTTTGGGGCTTTACCATTCCGGTCCGCATAAGAAAAGCGCCCGTGTGGTCGGTGAAGTACTGGGTAAATATCATCCGCACGGCGATTCATCGGTATACGATGCCATGGTGCGTATGGCGCAGCCATTTTCCATGAGGCATACACTGGTGGACGGGCAGGGTAACTTCGGCAGTGTCGATAACGACCCGCCGGCAGCTATGCGTTATACCGAAGTGCGCTTAGAGACTATTGCCGAGCAAATGCTGGCGGATCTGGATAAGGATACCGTCGATTTTATGCCCAACTTCGATGACAGTCTGCAGGAACCGGTAGTTCTTCCCAGCCGTATTCCCAATCTTTTAGTTAACGGAAGTTCCGGTATTGCTGTCGGCATGGCGACTAATATCCCGCCGCATAATTTAAGCGAGGTGTGCGATGCCTTAACCTATCTCATCGACAACCCTGATGCCGGGGTTGATGAACTGATGAAGTATGTCAAGGGGCCTGATTTTCCTACCGGCGGTATTATTTTAGGCAAAGACGGCATTGTCAGCGCCTACGCTACCGGTCACGGCAAAGTTCTGGTAAGAGCCAAGGCTTATTATGAAGAGTCCACCACCGGTCGTCAGCAAATAATTGTGACCGAGCTGCCTTTTCAGACCAATAAAGCGGCGCTGGTGGAGAAAATAGCCGAACTGGTTAAAGATAAAAAGATTGCCGGTATCAGCGACCTGCGCGATGAATCGGATCGTGACGGGCTGCGCGTAGTCATTGAACTTAAGAAAGAAGCCCAGTCCCGTCAGGTATTGAACGCTCTTTATAAGTACACCGCTATGCAGTCTTCTTTCTTTGTGAATATGCTGGCACTGGTAGACGGGCAACCGCGGGTTATAAGCCTTAAAGAAGCTTTGCAGTATTTTTTGGATTTCCGCCACGAAGTATTGACAAGACGCACCAAATTCGAGTTAAAGGGAGCACAGGACCGGGCTCATATTCTCGAAGGCTTGAAAAAAGCTCTGGACTTTATCGATGAGGTCATCAAGACCATTCGTCAGTCCAAATCGGCCGAAGACGCCAGAAAAGAACTGATGTCCAGATTTGAACTGACGCAGATTCAGGCACAGGCAATCCTCGATATGCAATTAAGGCGCCTGGCAAGCCTTGAAAGACAGAAGATAATCGATGAATATGAAGCGATACTTAAGACAATCTCTTATCTGGAGGATTTACTCAACAATCCGCGCAAGATGATGGTGCTGGTAAAGGATGAACTTGGCGAATTAAAAACCAAATCAGGTAAACCTCGCAAGACCGAGATAAGTATTCAGGAAGCGCTTGATTTCAGCGAGGAAGACCTGATTCCGCACCAGAGAATGGTGGTTACATTAAGCGAGCGCGGCTTTGTAAAAAGAGTTCCTTCCAAGTCGTTTACCTTACAGCACCGCGGGGGAAAGGGAATTATCGGTATGGTAACCAGAGAACGGGATGCCGTCAGATTGTTAGTGATCGGTGATACCCACGATACGCTGTTATTCTTCACGGACAAGGGCAAGGTGTTCTGCACCAAGTGTCATGAAGTACCGCTGGATATATCACGAATTTCCAAGGGGCAGGCTGTAATCAATCTGTTCCCCATTGTACAGGGCGAAAGAATAACCGACATTATTGCAATTAGCGAATTTAAAGAAGACAGCTTCCTTTTGATGGCAACAGCTAAAGGTGAAGTAAAAAAGACCGCAGTCAGCAGTTTCAGTGCAGTGCGCTCAAGCGGCTTGATTGCCATGGATTTGGATAAAGATGATAGTTTGGTTGCCGTTTGTCAGGGTCAGGAAACGGATGACGTACTGATAATAACGCAGAAAGGACAATCCATAAGGTTCCCCATTTCCGAACTGAGAACCAGTTTGAGAGCCAGCGGCGGAGTCTGCGGTATCAAACTCGAGAAAGATGACGGAGTAGTCAGTATGGATGTGGCAGAAAAAGGTACCTTCGTGCTCACTGTTACTTCGGGGGGGCATGGCAAACTGACTCCTATTGACGATTATCCTTTACAGCATCGTGCCGGCAGTGGTGTCATAACTTTCAAGATAGTGGGGAAGACCGGTGACGTGGCGGCAGCTAAAGCGGTAACCCCCGACCAGCAGGTAATGATAATTTCCGCGGGTGGTATCATCACTTTAACTCCTGTGAAGGAAAAAGACCCTCGCTTGGGGATTACAGTACAGGGCAGGAGCACGCAGGGCGTAAGGCTGATGAAGCTTGAAGATAATGACAGAGTAGTTGCGATTACCGCTTTCGATGGCGAGGATAAAGAGTAATCGTCTTTAAATAAAAGGATATGAAAAGGGGGCTGCTTTATCGGCAGCCCCTTTCAAGTAATGAATGGCTTCCCTTGGGGGAAGCTGTCGAACAAAGAGAGACTGATGAGGGCTGATATTTCGCCTGTTGCCATAGTAGCCTTATACCTGATTCTACCCACTCCCAAGATTCTTCAGTCACCACTCGTGACTTCCAGAATGAAAATATCATTATTAACGCCGTAGGGGCGGGCATTGCCCGTCCGCCAGATACGGAAACATTAATGCGGACGACCATTGGTCGTACCTCCCTATTTGTCATGCTGAGCATAGCGAAGTATCTTAATGCGATTTGATATTCGCCGCCGTTATGGTTCGACAGGCTCACCACGAACGGCTTTTTGT
>JAFGHZ010000021.1 GCA_016929875.1 Dehalococcoidales bacterium | reverse complement strand
GCAGAGAGAACAGGAATGGCAAAATATGCCTAAACAAAAGATTCGTATTAAAATAAAGGGCTTTGACCACAAGGTCGTTGACCAGTCTGCAAGACAGATTGTAGAAACTGTGGAGCAGACAGGTGCAGTGGTGGTGGGGCCGATACCGTTGCCCACCAGGATTGAAAAGTTCAGCGTCATCCGGGCGAGTTTTGTCGATAAAAACTCCCAGGAACAATTTGAGGTTCGTACCCACAAGCGGTTGATTGATATTGTGGAAACTACTTCGAAGACGATCGATTCTTTGACAAAGCTGAATTTGCCCTCCGGGGTTGAACTGGATATAAAGCTATAAATAGATTAATTTGCCGGGATGGAAGGAATGATTCCAGGAATTATCGGTAAAAAAATAGGTATGAGCCAGGTTTTCAGTGACGGCGGGATTGCGGAAGCAGTCACTGTAATTGAAGCCGGGCCTTGCATTGTTACGCAGGTGAAAACGTCTGCTAAAGAGGGCTATGACGCCGTCCAGCTAGGTTTCGGTACGGCGAAAAGGCTGAATAAAGCAGAGCAGGGACATCTCAAAGAACTGGGGAAGTTCGAACAGCTCCGCGAGTTCAGAGTAGACGATTCCGCGGCAGTTAAAGTCGGGGATAAAGTCGATGTCAGCCAATTCCAGGCGGGCGATTTCATCAATGTTATCGGTATCTCTAAAGGTAAGGGTTTTGCCGGTGTGGTCAAGCGTCATGGCTTCCATGGCGGACCGAAGACGCACGGTCAGACCGACCGTCATCGTGCTCCGGGCGCAATCGGGGCCACTACTTCGCCGGGTAGAGTCCTTAAGGGCTTACGGATGGCGGGACACATGGGTAGCGAACAGGTCACAGTCAAGGGCCTGAAGGTTTATAAAACCGACCCTGAGCACAATCTTCTGATGGTCATCGGGGCGGTCCCCGGTAATAAAAATGGGTTGCTTTTGATAAGTAAGGCGAACAAGAGGAAATAGGGAAATGCAAGCTCCGGTATATAATCTTGCGGGGAAAGTGATAGATAATATCGAAATAAGCGATAAGGTCTTCGGTGTGCCTTTCAATGAGACGCTGGTGCACCAGGCCGTGGTCCGGCAACAGGCGGACGCACGTCAGGGGAACGCCAGTACGAAAACACGCGGTAATGTTGCGGGAAGCACGCGGAAGCTTTACAGGCAGAAAGGTACGGGTTCCGCACGTCCCGGAAGTATTAAGTCGCCGCTACGCAGAGGCGGAGGTATTGTTTTCGGTCCTCATCCGAGAGATTATCATCAGGCAATGCCCAAGAAAATGCGCCAACTGGCTTTAAAATGTGTGCTTTCGGAAAAGATAAGCGGCGGAGATTTGAAAATCGTGGATTCTTTGAAAATCAAGGAACCGAAAACAAGAGTTATGGCAGGCGTTCTGGATGCGGTCAAGGTGGATACAACGGCCCTGGTAGTGACTTCTACGGCAAATGCCGATGTTATTAAATCTGCCCGTAATCTGCCCGGTGTCAAAACATTGCCTGCCGATTTATTGAATGTTGTTGATATTCTCTCTCACCAGACTTTGCTGATGGAAGTGGAAGCGGTACGCCGGGTCGAGCAGTTGTGGGGAGAGACCTCAGCTGGAGAAGTAAACAATGCGACTGTATGAAGTGATCAAACGTCCTCTGGTAACGGAGAAGAATGCAAGACTGCAGGCTCAAGGCAAGTATGCTTTTGAAGTTAATAGAGGCGCTAATAAGGTAGAAATAAAAGAAGCCGTTGAGGAAGCTTTTAAAGTTACCGTTACGGCAGTAAATATAGTGTCGATGCCCGGCAAGGACAAGAGAATCGGTAGAGCGCAAGTCACTACCTCGCCATGGAAAAAGGCGGTGATTACTCTTAAAGCCGGCGATAAAATAGACCTTTTTGAGAATTTATAGGAGCCAGCAAGGGGAATAGATGGCAATAAAGATATATAATCCAACTTCTCCCGGCAGGAGAGCAATGAGCAGCCTCACTTTTGAGGGAATTACCAAAAAGAGGCCTGAGAAGTCGTTAGTTATCTTCAAGAAAAAGAGAGCCGGAAGGAACAATCGCGGTAAGGTTACCGTACACCATCAGGGCGGCGGAGTGAAGCAGTTATTAAGGCTTATTGATTTCAAGAGGGACAAGCTCGGCGTGCCGGGTAAAGTCGCCGCTATCGAATACGACCCGACTCGTTCGGCTAATATTGCCTTGATTTATTATGCGGACGGAGAGAAGCGTTATATTCTGGCGCCGATCGGATTGAATGTCGGCGATAAGATTATGTCCGGAGCCGATGCGGAAGTAAGAGCAGGTAATGCACTGCCGGTGAAATTCATTCCGACCGGTACGATGATACATAATATCGAATTGATTAAAGGCGCAGGCGGCAAGCTGGTGCGGAGTGCCGGTGGTGCGGCTCAGCTTCTCGCTAAAGAAGGAAATTTTGTTCATATTCGCATGCCTTCGGGTGAAATGCGATTAATCCTTGCCGATTGTATGGCGACAATCGGACAGGTGGGTAATATCGAACATCAGGGAATCAGCCTCGGGAAAGCGGGACGGAAGCGTTTGATGGGCATCCGCCCGACTGTCCGAGGCTCTGCAATGTCACCTCGTGACCATCCGCATGGCGGTGGTGAAGGTAGGACTCCGGTAGGAATGCCGGGTCCCAAGACTCCTTGGGGCAAACCGGCGATGGGTTATAAGACGCGGAAAAAGAAATATTCAGACAAACTGATAATCAGGCGTCGAGGGAAGAAGTAAACTATGTCAAGGTCAACTAAAAAGGGCCCAGCAGTTGATGCGAAGCTACTGAAGAAGGTAGAAGCAGTCAATCGAAGTAACGAAAAGACAGTCATTAAGACATGGTCTCGTTGGTGTACCGTATTGCCCGAGATGATAGGTTTAACGATCGGTGTGCACGACGGTAGGAAACATGTCGCGGTTTACATCACGGAAAACATGGTGGGGCATAGATTGGGTGAGTTTGCCCCGACGCGTACCTTTAGAGGACATACTATTAAGGAGGAGGCTGCTCCCGAGAAGCCGGCTCCGGCTGCTGAGACTACCGCTTAGGAGATAAATGGAAGTAAAATCCGTAGTTAAAAATACAGGAATATCGCCGCGCAAGATGAAAGCGTTGGTTGACCTGGTACGAGGTAAGAGTGTGGAAGAGGCGCTGACAATCCTCAAATTCACATCTTCACCGCATGCTGTCGTTGTCGCTAAGGTGATAAAATCGGCGGCGGCTGACGCTGAAAAAGTGCATAATCTTTCAGCATCGGATTTGAAGGTCGTTAAAATCTCTTCCGATGAGGCTGTGACGCTTAAAAGATATAAGGCGCGTTCACGCCATCGTGTCAGTCCGATACTCAAACGTTCCAGTCATATTACTGTGGTCGTCGGTGAGCAGGAGGCTTAATGGGACATAAGGTTAACCCTATCGGGTTCAGACTAGGTATCATAAAACCATGGGAATCTAAATGGTATGCTGAACGGCACTTCGTCAGTTACCTGCAGGAAGACTTGAAGATTCGCAAAGCTATCAAGTCGATGTATCCTGAAGCCGGGGTTTCTCTGGTAGAGATTGACCGTCAGGCGAATAATATTGCCTTGACTATCCACACGGCTCGTCCCGGTATTCTCATCGGGCGAGGCGGGCAAAGAGTGGAAGAGATGAGGGGCAATCTTGAGAAACTCGTCGGTAAAAAGATTCAGTTAAATATTAGAGAGGTTCAGCAACCTGAATTCGATGCCTATCTGGTAGCGAAATCGGTTGCGGAGTCGATGGAAAGAAGGGTCTCCTACCGCCGAGCGTTGAAACAGGCGTTACAGCGCTCAATTCAGGCGGGAGCCAAGGGTATGAGAATTCGTGCTGCCGGGCGTTTGGACGGAGCTGAAATTGCCCGTCGTGTAACCATGCACGAGGGACGTGTGCCTTTGCATACTATCCGCGCCGATATCGATTACGGTTTTACAGAAGCCAAGACGGTGATGGGAAGAATCGGTATCAAAGTCTGGATTTATAAAGGCGAGGTTTTACCCGAAAAAGAGGAAGCTAGATTAGCGGAAGCGACTCAACCGGTGATAATTCCTTCTCTGGAAGTGAAGTCGGTTGAAGCAGCTGAAGAGAAACCGCCGACGCCGGAAGCGACTGTCGCGGAAAAACCTGTCAAGCGGGCGGCAAAGAAGCCGCGTAAGCCTGCTGAAGAAAAGGCCCCTGAGGCAGAAGTAGCTGCGTCGACAGCCGAAGAGGCATCCGCTGCTAAACCGGCGCCGAAGAAGTCTCGTAAGACGACAGCGACAAAAACTGAGGAACCTGTCGCAGAAGCCAAGACTGAAGAGAAACCTAAGAAGGCAGCGGCAAAAAAGACGACCACTCGGACGAAGAGTGTGGTGAAAACCAAGACAACGAAATCAAAGAAGTCTCCTTCGGCTGAAGTAGCTGAGTCAGGTACTGAAGAGCCGTCAGTGGATAAGTAGGGAGCTAGTAATGTTACAGCCAAAGCGAGTTAAGTTTCGTAAATTTCATAAAGGGCGCCGAAAAGGTGCAGCCCAGGCGGGTGACGTTGTCACTTTCGGCGATTATGGCTTACAGGCGGAAGAAAGTGCCTGGTTAACCGCCCGACAGATAGAGGCGGCGCGCCGTGCGATCACTCACTATGTCCGTCGCGGCGGCAAAGTTTATATCCGTATCTTCCCGGATAAATCGATAACCAAGAAACCGGCGGAAACACGCATGGGTTCCGGTAAAGGGACTCCCGACCACTGGGTAGCGGTAGTGAAGCGCGGCAGGATGATTTTTGAGATGGGCGGTGTCGATGAG
>JAFGHZ010000020.1 GCA_016929875.1 Dehalococcoidales bacterium | reverse complement strand
GCCGGAAGAAAGGTATCTACCATCTATCTGGCAACCGACCCCGACCGCGAAGGCGAAGCGATTGCCTGGCATCTGGCAAGCATTATTCAGGAGAACGGGACACACTTCCGCCGGGTAGTTTTTCATGAAATCACCGAGGAGGCTGTCCTGGAGGCATTCAAGCATCCCCGCTCCATAGATATGCATCTGGTCGATGCCCAACAGGCACGCCGTATTCTCGACCGGTTAGTGGGGTACAAACTCAGTCCTTTACTCTGGCAAAAGGTCAGGCGCGGGCTCTCTGCAGGAAGAGTACAGTCGGTCGCCTTACGCATCGTCGTCGACCGCGAACGGGAAATCGAAAAATTCATCCCGGAAGAATACTGGCTTATCGAAGCGGAGCTGGCCAGAGAATCGGCTACCGCCTCTTCCCATTTCCGTGCACAATTAATCAGCCTTGCCGACGGCACAAAACTGGCTATCGATAACAAAGAAAAAGCTGAGACATTAAAAAGTCGACTGGAGCAGGCGAAATACACCGTCGGCAAAATAAAAACCAAGAAAGCGATCCGTCAGCCGGCGCCGCCTTTCATCACCAGCACTCTACAGCAGGAAGCCTGGTATAAACTTCGTTTCTCGGCAGAACAAACGATGGCGCTCGCCCAGCAACTTTACGAAGGCTTACCGCTGGGCAAAGAGGAGAGCGTCGGTTTAATAACCTATATGCGTACCGATTCCACCAACGTAGCACGTAGCGCTATCGCGGAGACCAGGGCTTTCATCCACGAAAAGTACGGCGACGACTATGTGCCGCCGCATGCCCGTGTTTTCACCAGTCGAATCAAAGGCGCACAGGAAGCCCACGAAGCCATCCGTCCTACTAAAATACACCGCACACCCGAGATGGTGAAGCCATATCTGGCATCCAATCAATTCAAGCTGTACCAGTTAATATGGAACCGGATGGTTGCCAGTCAAATGTCCGCCGCCATTTACGATAACACTACCGTTGACATCGAAGCCAGATGCAACGATTCCCGGGATATTTACCTTTTCCGCACAACCAGTTCGGTCAATCGTTTCCCCGGTTTTACCATCATCTACAGCAGAGAAGAAGGTAAGACCGAAGAAGTGATCAGTCATACTCCTCTACCGTCTCTGACAAAGGACGAGGCCCTCAAACTTATCAAATTATTCTCGGAACAACGTTTCACACAACCCCCGTCACGCTTTACCGAAGCCAGCCTCATCCGAATGCTGGAAGAGCGCGGTATCGGGCGCCCCAGTACTTATGCCTCAATCATGCTGGCAATCAAATACCGGGAATATGTCACCAAGACCGGCGGAATTTTCAAGCCTACCGAACTCGGTATACTGGTAACCGACTTGTTAACAAAGAATTTCCCCGACATTGTCGATATCGATTTCACGGCACGCATGGAAGACAACCTCGATGAAATCGCCCAGGAAAAAAAACCGTGGAAAACCGTCGTCAATAATTTCTACACGGCATTCGAAAACGACCTGAAAAAAGCTGCTACCGGCATTGCCAGAGTCGAGACCCCGGTAGAGCTGACCAGCGAGATCTGTGAAAAGTGCGGAAAACCGATGGCAATAAAAGTCGGGCGTTTCGGTAAGTTCCTTGCCTGCACCGGATATCCCGCTTGCAAATCCACCCGCTCCTACCAGATTAAAACAGGAGTCAAATGTCCGGAATGCGGTAGCGAACTCATCCAGCGATTCAATAAGAAAAGGCAAATCTTCTACGGGTGCAGTAACTATCCGAAATGCACCTTTGCCGCGAATGCCAAGCCCCTGCCTACCCCCTGCCCTAAATGTGGAGGATTGATGACGGAATACCGGGAAGGCAAGGCAAGATGTACCAAGTGCAATCATCGCGAAAAAGTAGCGGAAAATAAAGCAACTGCCGGGGTCACACCGGAATAAGGAGAAAAACCATTTTAGATTCCGATTATATCGGGATCTAAAATTCTCTGCTACCATTCCAGCGCAGGCTGGAATCCAGATAATTAATAAAGGGAATTGTCAGGACAGCCAATGCAGGAAATCCTTAACAGGTACATCGATTATATGAGAGCCGGGCGAAATGCTTCGCCCTACACCGTTCGCACATACTACAACGCGCTGGTCGGCAATACTACCCGCGGCACTCAAAAAGGGTTTTTCCCGTTTCTTGTGATGAAAAAAATCGGTTCGCTGGATAAGGTGGATAAGCAGACCATCCGCGATTATATTATGTGGTTGATGGACCAGAAGCTGGCAAAGACCAGTATTACCTGCAAACTATCCGCCATCCGTTCTCTATTTGAATATCTGCAAAAGGAAGGGCTAATCCACGAAAACCCCCTGTCGAAAATTTCCTCACCTAAGCTGGACAGAAAATTACCATCGTACCTTACGCACGATGAAATAAATAGATTTCTTACGATGGCGGACAGTTCGACTCCCGAAGGTCAACGCGACTGTGCCATCCTGGAGTTGCTCTACGCCTCCGGCCTACGCGTCAGTGAGCTGTCCCATTTGAAAATCAGTCAAATCGACCTGCATACACACGAAATCCGCGTGATAGGCAAGGGATCAAAAGAACGACTTGTCCTGATGGGCGGACCGGCCGCAAAAGCGCTCTCCGCCTATCTCGAGGAGGGCCGTCGCAAGTTACTGGGCAAAAAGAAAACCGACGACGTTTTCATCAGCCGCTACGGACAACGTCTGGTTGAACGTCGTGTTCAGAAAATCGTGAAAAAATACGCGGGGAAAATGGGGCTGACGAAAAAAATACACCCTCACACCATAAGACATACTTTCGCCACTCATATGCTCGACGGCGGAGCCGATCTTAGAGTGGTGCAAGAACTTCTCGGGCATGCCAGTCTGACCACTACCCAGATTTATACCCACGTCAGTAAAAGTCAGGCTAAAAAAGTGTATCTCGCCGCCCATCCCTTCGCTAAAGAGAAGACAAATGATTAAAGACAGATTGACAAAATTACGCTCTGCATTAAAAGCAAATAATGTCGACGGTATCTTGATTTCCCAACCCGAGAACAGATTTTACCTCTCCGGCTTTAACGGCTCAGCCGGCTACTTATTCATCACTGACGGAAACCCGGTCATCGCCACTGACTTCCGTTATATCGAGCAGGTAAAAAGGCAGTCGCCCGACTACACACTGTTCCGCATAAGTGGCAAAATTTCCGAGTGGTTTCCCGAATTGGTGAGCAGTCACGACATCCGCAGACTGGGATTCGAGTCCGGTACTGTTACCTTCGCCCTGTACCAGCAACTCTCCGAGATAATCTCGACACAAGAAACACCGATAGAACTGATCCCTCTTACGGGAATCGTAGAAAATCTGAGGGCGATTAAAGAACCGGAGGAAATCGCCCTCATTCAAAAAGCAGCGGAGATCGGCGACCGTGCCTTCGAGTACGTTACCGACAGGCTGAAAACAGGCACCACCGAAAAGAAAATAGCCTGGGAATTGGAAAAATATATGAAGGAAAACGGCAGCCAGAGTCTGCCATTCGAAGTTATTGTTGGTGCCGGGCCAAACGGCGCTATGTCACATGCCCAACCATCCGACCGTCCCATTACTAATAATGAACCTATTGTTATCGATATGGGTGCTTCTTTCGGCGGTTACAACAGCGATCTTACCCGCACTATTTGTCTCGGCAAGCCTGACGATACTTTCAGAAAAATCTACGGCATTGTAAAAAAAGCCCAGGAGACCGCGATCAGCGGCATTCGACCGGATATGTCTGCCGTTGAAGCAGACAGCCTCGCCAGAAACAT
>JAFGHZ010000019.1 GCA_016929875.1 Dehalococcoidales bacterium | reverse complement strand
TATACGAGATGGGCATCAGGATATGAAGGTTGTATGTTGGTGCCCGTTTTGTCACGTAAAAGACTATACTCGACAGGTGAACTATGAATAAGCATAACACGGTGAATACCACCTCCGGTAAAGTCCTCGGTTACGAGAACAATGGCATCAGCATCTTCAGAGGCATCCCTTACGCGGCTCCCCCGGTACGTTTCTCCCCTCCTCAACCCGTCACCCCATGGCCCGGCGTCCTTAATGCCACCAAAAACAGTCCTGTCGTACCTCAGATAATGGGCCTGCCCGAATATCATTCCGTAAACTGGCCCCAGAGCGAGAAGGATTCTCTCACCCTCAATATCTGGACCCCAGGTCTGGACGATAAGAAAAGACCCGTAATGTTCTGGGTCCACGGCGGCGCCCTCAAAACCGGCAGTAACTCCGATTATGACGGTCAATTACTGTCTGCACGCGGCGATGTCGTCGTCGTCAATATCAACTACAGACTCGGACCCCTCGGCTTCCTGTTCGTGCCCGGCAAAACCGCCAATGTTGGACTCCTCGACCAGGTCGAAGCACTGAAGTGGGTAAACCGGAACATCGCATCTTTCGGCGGTGATCCTTCCAATATCACGGTTTTCGGCGAGTCCGCCGGCGCTTTGAGCATCTCCTGCCTGATGACGATGCCCGCGGCGAAAGGCCTCTTCAAACGGGCTATTTTAGAGAGTAATGTATGCTCTCCCGTCTGTTCCAAAGGGGAATACGGAGAGGCCGTCGGGAAACGGCTGTTTGCCACTTTAGGCATCCCCTACGGCGATATGGAAGCACTGCGCTCCGTAGATATCCAGAAGCTGCTTCTGGCATACCAGCAGGTAACGCTGAGCCGCCTTGTATATGATACCTACCCTCCGTTTATCGATGGCGACGTACTCCCCACCCATCCCTATGAGGCTATTCAGAAAGGGGCGGCACGAGACATAGAAATGCTGGCAGGCACTAATGAGAACGAGGGAGCTTTATTTAGTCTGGTTATCCCTGATGCTAATAGTATCGACGAAGAAAAACTAAAGAAACTGATTCGCTATTACCGCAGTAATACCGGTGAAAGCGATGAGCTTGTCGATAAAATATATAACGTCTACGCCAATGAAATCGGCCCGGCGCCTTTCAACACCCTGAGGTACGCCTGGGAACAGTTCGGTACCGATTATTACTTCAGGATACCGGTCCAGCAATACCTGGACGCGCAATCGAAACACCAGCCCAAAGTCTATGCTTATCTTTTTGCGGGGAAAAACCCCGATCTGGATGAAAAGCTGGGCGCAATCCATGGGTTGGAAATAGCCTTCGTTTTCGGGTCTTTCAGAGACAGCGAAGGCACTGTCACATTAAAGCTCTTCCCCGGGAAGACGGAGGAAGCAGTCCGGTTGAGTTCGAAGATGATGGACGCCTGGGCCAGTTTCGCCCGTAGCGGTAACCCCAACCATCGCGATATCCCGAAATGGCCTGAATACGACGCGGACAAAAGACCGACGATTATCTTCGACAATGAAGTCGCAGTGAAGACGAATCTGTACGCAAAACGCAATGCTCTGTGGAAAGAATTTTTACAATAACCGTTGAAATCATTATGATAAAGGTACACCGAAAAGGAGCACATCATACATGGCATCGTATATTGTAAGACGACTGCTTTATATTATTCCGACCCTGTTTCTCGTAACGGTTGTTGTTTTTTGTACCATGCGTTTTGTCCCGGGCGATATCGTAGATGAGATTGCCAGGCAAGCAATGGGTACAATCGGCGGTAGCTTCGACCGTGAAGCTATCGAACATGAACTGGGGTTGGATAAACCCCCTCCAATCCAGTATGCCGAATGGATAGGCAATATCGTTCTTCACGGCAACCTGGGGGAATCGTTCCTGAAGAAGAATGTGACGGTATTAGGTGAACTCAAGAGAGCGCTCCCCGTGACACTCGAGCTCGGGATATTAGCGATATTGATTGCTCTGATTTTGGCGATACCCTCCGGTGTTTATTCTGCGATACGTCAAAACAGCTTCGGGGATCTGCTCGGGCGCAGTTTTGCAATAATGTGTATTGCAGTACCCAGCTTTTGGATCGCGATAATGGTTTTAATATATCCTTCAGTATGGTGGAACTGGTCGCCGCCAATACCATATATTCCCATCACCGAAGATTTGGGCAAGAACCTCATACAATTCATTATTCCGGCGACAATCATGGGCATGGGAATGAGTGGCATGACAATGAGACTGACACGTACCATGATGGTTGACGTTCTCCGCCAGGATTACATCCGGACAGCGTGGGCAAAAGGTCTCAGGGAGAGAACGGTCGTTATGAAACATGTCCTTAAAAATGCTCTTATCCCGGTAGTTACCCTGGTAGGACTGTATATACCGGGCGTCATTGGCGGGGCGGTAATCATTGAACAATTGTTTGTATTGCCTGGAGTAGGCCGCCTGGCACTGGAATCTTTAAACGCAAGAGATTACCCGATAGTATCGGGGGTCAATTTATTTCTCTCCGTTGTGATTGTATTTGCTAACCTGGCAGTCGATTTGACTTATTCGTATCTCGACCCGAGAATCAAATACAGATAAAGGGAATATGATGGACAAGAACGTCACCCAGCATGTTACAAAGCAAAGAAAGCCCCCGGAGAAGCTTGCCAGGGCTATGGGATTTATCAAGATATTGGTGAAAAAACAACCGCTAGGGGCTGCCAGTGCGGTGATAATTCTGTTGTTGATTATCGTTGCTCTCTTCGCTCCCCTTCTGGCACCGTACGACCCTCAAGAACTACATCTGTCGGAAAGGTTACAGCCATCGTCTCCTGAACATATCCTCGGTACCGACCAGCTCGGTCGAGATGAACTCAGCCGACTGATTTACGGGGCACGAATTACGTTATTTATCGGGGTAAGTGCGACGGCAGTGGCAACGGCTGTTTCCGCTATTATCGGTATGTTCAGCGGATTCATCGGCGGACTTTTCGATTTGATCGTACAGAGGTTTATCGATGCCTGGATGTGTTTCCCCGGTATTTTATTACTGATGACAATAATGTCATTGGTCGGCAGTGGCTACGTACAGATTACGGTGGTAATGGGCATACTTTTTGGTATTGGCGGTTCGAGATTGGTACGCGGTGCCGTTATGGGAATCAAGGAGAACATGTATGTGGAAGCGGGAAGGGCCATCGGTGCTACGACCTGGTATTCCGTACTGCACCATATTTTACCTAATATCATGCCGACAATTCTCATCATCTTCACGGTAAGTGTCGGCGGCATAGTTCTTACCGAATCCAGCCTGAGCTTCCTCGGATTCGGGATACCGATAGGAACACCGAGCTGGGGAGGCATGTTGAGCTGGGAAGGACGTAATTATATGACGAGGATGCCCACACTGGCATTATGGCCGGGGCTTGCTTTATCGATAGTAGTCTATGCCTTTAACATGTTCGGTGATTCAATGAGAGACCTGCTGGACCCCAGGCTCAAAGGCGGTTCAGGCAGATACAGACATGTAAAATTAAAGCCCGCTAAAAAATCCGTTGAGCCTCATTAGCAGAAACACAACCGCAGGTCTGGTATATCTGATAACAGTCAAGCTGGTATAATGGTATGTCGGCAAAAACCATTAGTTGAAGGGGAGGTAGATTGTGGATATCCAGCAATTCTCTCTAAAAGGTAAAGTGGCACTGGTTACGGGCGCTAATCGGGGAATCGGGGCCGCAACGGCAATAGGCTTTGCGAAAGCCGGAGCGGATGTAGCCATAGTATCGAGAAATACCCCTAACAGAGGGCTTACGACCCTCGAAGAGGTAGCGGAAGAAATAAAGGCATGCGGACAGAATGCCCTGCCCGTTTCTGCCCATCTCGGGCACACGGACCAGATAAAAGGTCTGGTAGAAACCGTAGTAGCCCGGTTCGGTCGAATTGATATACTGGTAAATAATGCCGGTACAAGCAACATGACGCCGGTGCTGGATGTAAAGGAAGAGCTCTGGGACGCAATCATGAATCTGAACTTGAAGGGGCTCTTCTTCCTCAGTCAAGCGGCCGCCAGGGTAATGAAAGAACACGGTGGCGGTAAAATCATCAATGTTTCCTCTGTAGACGGTTATAAACCGGAGCCCGATATCGGAGTATATTCCATCAGCAAAGCCGCTGTGATTATGGCAACAAAGGTCATGGCTCTGGACCTGGCCAAATACAACATCCGGGTAAACGGGATAGCTCCCGGTCTAATAGATACCCGATTGCTTAACTCCAAATATCAGACATTAAGCGAAGCCGAGGCAAAAAAGCAGAAAGAAGAAACTCTCAAACTCATACCTGCAGGGCGTATCGGCACTCCCAGAGAGATAGCGGATGCTATGATTTTCCTGGCATCGGACGCTTCGAGCTATGTGACAGGGCAAACTTTCATCGTGGACGGCGGCTTTCTCATTTAACCCGCTCACAAAAAACTTCCGCTGCCATCGGAGAAACGCCTGTTATGCCTTCTTAATCGATTTATCGGCTGGCTGTAAGTCTTTTATCAAGTGCGCAGTATATGCACGCATGACGGCAATATTGTTCCTGTCGAGGTCATCGACTTTATATTCGTCAACAAAGAAGAGGGTGCTTTCCGTTTGCCATTTGTGGCAAATCCTGTGGTTCACATTATAAACCTGGCCTACGAACATCGGCCTGTAGATAACGATATCATGTCCGGCATCTATCGGTGTCCGAAACCGCGAAGTGCCCGGCGGTTTGAAAGTGGCACGCACAAATTCCGTATCTTTATAACCGATGGCAGCTATCTCGAGACCGGAAGCAATCGGACGTCCCCAGGGAGATGCAATCCGGTGCCACCAATTATAACCGCTGGAACTATTGGACCTATCGAAGCGCTCGGTAATTTCCTCCACGTCGTAGCTAACCTGATACGACCGTAATGGCCCCCCGACCTTTATCTCGGGTATCAAATCCTCTTCCGGCGACGGCACAGGCGGTAACGGCTGTCTTTCCCAGGGTGGCACCGGTTTCTCCCCTCTTTTCCCCAGAGATGCCCAGCCGGGGACAGTCTTTTCTCCCCCTTTGCTTTCAATCCAGAATCGAATCATGCGGATATCGCCGTGAGCGGGTGCGCCCTCCTCCCAGACAGCCCTGGATTTCCCCGCATACACCGGTACTTTGTGTCTGACGCTGTAAGCACCGCCTTCGTACCAGAGATGTCCGAGAGTCGCATCGATAGCAGGAAAAACCATCGCTTCGAGCATCAGGCCGCCGATAAGAGCGCCTTTAAAACCTAACTTCCTGGCTGTCTCGTCTTTATGTATCAACGTTCGGGGATTTCGGACTACTATCTCCCGTTCTTCTTTTCTCTCGGCAAACGGGGGCCCGTCCATCGTCAAATGTATCCACGGCCCGAAGTACATAGCTATTTCCCCTATCGTGTATTGACAACTGGATTCGCGCAGCGAGTCACTCCAATTATAAGAGTTCCTCGATCGTTATTCAATAATAAAGTAACAAAGGTTCTGCTCAATTTTGGTTGTTTCTTGTTTGGGAATTACTAAATCCGATGGGATTAGGTAGAAGTTCCAGAAGAGGAAGGGCATTCGCCCTTCCTCTCGTTATTATTTCTCCTCCCTTTATGGGAGGAGATAAAGAGGCTTGCCCTTGAGCAAAGTCGAATGGGGTGGGTCGCTTGTCCTGAGCGCAGTCGACAGGGTTATGTAATACGTACGATTATATTGCACAATGATAAATTTCAACCAAATGCAAGTAGTACCGCAACAAAAAACCGGCTTACTCTGCATCCGACCAGAGTAAGCCGGCCCAAAATCAACAACTTTGAGTTTTAAGAATTTTCGATACGGGTTTGCGCTGTAATGACACGCTTGATAATCGTAAGGATAGGGATGACAGCGCGCTGTATCTCCAGCGGCTCATTGCTCAAGACATTGGCAACGTACGGGTCCAATTTTTTGCTCTGTGCCCCGCTTCCCGAGGACTTGACAGGCGAGAGATAACCCGCTTGCATCATCAACTCGGTCTCTTCAAAGCCCAGGGGCTCGGCGAGCCTGCGCAAAACCGAAGCGGACGGGAACCTGTCACCTTGCTCGATACGACTTAAATGCGAAGCCGATATTTCCGCGCTAGCCGCCACTTCCCTGATGGTCAGAGAAATAGATTTTCTCTTTTGTCTGAGAAGCTTGCCCATCTCGGGGCTGCGGTCATAGTTCTTCATCTAGATCACCCCTTAATCAAAATTATGTTATAATATCCAACTCTAATATAATTGTAAAATAAAAATACAAACAGGTCATAAAATAATCATTAAAAATCGACAAAATAGTCAATTATTTTTTTTGAATCAGGCGTGGGATAGTCAAATAACAGCACTTTTGCCTTGAATTTATAGGTATTTTTTCCTACAATCGTATAATGAGTGTTAGATAGTACTGAGAAAGGCAGAAAAGATGAGCAAATTTACTGAAAGACTGAAAGGGGTTTTCCAGAGCCCTCCCAAATCGATGGGTTTTGTAACTTCTAAAGCCGAGCTGACAAGACCCAGAATACAATTGGTAGCGAAGATTGGGGATGCCAGGACAAAGCCGACAAAAAAACAGCTGGGTGCGGCCGATGCGCTGGTATTGCCGGTGACGGCGGTTAATGCAAGCGAGATTACGCAGGGAGTATGGCTTGCCCTCGGCAATGTAAAAGAGGTCGAGCAGGTAGTAAAAACCAATGCGGATTTCATCATTATCCCGACAAACGGAGATGTCCTGCCGTCCGACAATAAACTCGGTAAAATACTCCGCATCGAACCATCGATATCCGATACCCTGTTACGCACCGTGAACGAACTGCCGGTAGATGCGGTCTTACTGTCGGAAGGAGCGGAAGCCAAACTGGCGTTCAACTGGCAAAGACTGATGCTGGTCCAGCGCTTTGCCGCCCTGCTGAACAAACCCTTGCTGGTAGAAATAGCTCCCGGCATCAGCGGAAATGAACTCCGCCTCATATGGGAAGCAGGCGTCAGCGGCGTCATGGTCACGGTAGAAAGCGAACCGGCAGAGGCAGTGCTCCAGGGACTGCGGAAAACTATCGATGCCCTGCCGTTTCCATTACGACGGAAAAAAGACAGCGCGATGGCTTTAATCCCGCGTGTCGCTCCGGAACCGGAAGAACCCGAAGAAGAAGAGGACGAGTAAAAACTCGTCCTCTTTTGTTTTTTATCCGATGTCGGCAGAAGCTATTTTCTGGCTTGCGCCATCTGCCAGGATTTGCCCTCGGTGGTAATCGACGGGGCAATCACCATTTCCGCCTTGTGCATTTCGGAAATATTCGCCGCGCCGCAGAAGCCCATCGCAATCTTCAACGCGCCGACAAAGTTCTGAGTGCCGTCGGTAACGGAGGTCGGTCCGAACAAAATCTGCTCCAGCGACGACACCGTATTCACCTTGATGCGAGTGCCCCTCGGTAATGAAGAATGGGGCGTCGACATTCCCCAGTGATAACCATGGCCCGGGGCTTCTTTTGCCTGGGCGAAAACAGAACCTATCATCACGCCGTCGGCACCGGCCGCGACTGCTTTACAGATATCGCCGCCCTTTTTGAAACCGCCATCGGTGATAATGGGCACGTAGCGTCCCGATTCTTTCAGATAGGTGTCCCGCGCGGCGGCACAATCGATAGTCGCCGT
>JAFGHZ010000018.1 GCA_016929875.1 Dehalococcoidales bacterium | reverse complement strand
TCTCCGGCCTGATGTTGGGATGGCTGACGGCAATCATTCTGGGGTAATCACCGCTTACGCGGTTAACGGCGCGGGTCCCCATACCGAATACCAGCCTTATCATTCCCTTTTCAGGCTCGATACGGTCGGTCCAGGCGTAGAGATTACGTGAAAAAGCTACCCCGGCCAGTATCGGGAAAAAGTATTGTTTGTATGGCGTACCGGAAACCCTTTGTACCAGGACTGCCATCTGTTCGTCGCCTTCGCCAAGACCTCGACGGCGCCGATAAGCCAGTGCGTCAGGGTTCAGTGCGCTCGCATATACCAGTTTTATAGCCCTTAAGAAAGCATCCAGACGTTTCTCGGGATTTCCCTGGTTAGGGCAGAACTCGCTCCGGTACTTCCCGGCAAAGGCATCCGTAAAACCGTCCTCAAGGAGGCTCGATGAGCGGACGATAATCGGCGCCTGGCCGTAGTAGTCGATCATGCCGCGAAACTGTTCCATTGTTTCTTCCGGGAACTTGCCTTCGAGAAACCTTCGCTCGAGTTTCTCGAATTCTTCCCACGAGAGACTTCCTGTTTTGGTCATCTCCAGTCTGATCTGAAACAGGTCGTTATTTACCAGAAACGTAAAGAAAACATCTGAGCCGATGTAAAAAGAGTCATGTTCGTCCAATACCTGAGAGAAATCAGTTTGACCGGTATCCGCGAGCAGGACGTTTCTTGCCAGTATCATTCCGGCCGCTTTGCCCCCGATTCGGCCTGAACCGATGAGGCGTTCCCGGACTTTCAATATTTCATTCAAAGAGAGATAACGTTCGGATAGCTGTACCAATTTCTTGTGATTGCCTATCATCATGCGTGATAGTGTTTCTTTCAATGCTATCGTCTCTTCTGTCATTATGGGTAAATCGTCTGTCTCTCGATTCTGTGTTAACTTACGATAAACCGTGTCCCAGGGGGCAATAGACTCGGAGCTGATATTAATCGGTCTTCTGACGGCGGTCGCCAGTATTTTGGCCGCATCTCCGCTGTGGGAAACAGGCTCCCATCCGTTTTCGGTAATAAGGTGAGGCAAAAACATCTGTTGGGAATAGCGGTCTGATACTTTTAACGGCTGGACATAAGTATTACCGCCGACGTGGTAAACGTCTATCAATATCTGCGTAGTATCGCGTATGCGTGATATGGCGTTGTGTCCGTGCTGTCCGCGCCTGAGGGCAAAATAGGCCACGGCTTCGATTTGAAATAGGAAAGGACAGGTCACCTGAAAAAAGTTGGCCAGAGATTCATCGGTTGCCCACTCTTCGACTAAATCGGAAAGATTGTCGAAGACATAGCAGGCCCTTTTACCGCGTTCCTCAATGATTCTATGGACTTCACTGGCGAAATAGTCGAAACCGGGACCGGGGTCGATTCGTATTATTGTCAGGCCGGGGCGCGGCTCAAGAATTGCGGTTTGAGGGGCGAAACTCAGGTAAACACAATCACAACCGTCGTTGATTGCTTGCTCGGCAAACGCCCGGGCCATGTAGGGGTAATCTTCAAGGCGGTCGACCTGCCAGACCACGTTATCGCCCGGACGCAGCCCTTGTATCATTTCATCCAGCGGGAGTAGGCCGCTGTTCATTTTTTCGGCAATCATCCCTTGAGTATCCATCCTTTATCCCCTAACCAGGCCGTGCCATCAATACGGTATACGGCAACCATATACCGTATAATACCATGGTATTAACCTTTTGTCAATACTGCTTTCAGAGGATGTCTCTGCTGTTTACTGATTCAAATCTCCGGCTTCGGGTTGTGCAATCACGTGCCTTGTGATATGATTCATCTTGAGCGGTATGTTGATCGCTCGTTCTGTCAGTACCGCAATCGCGGCAAGAAAGAGACCCGAATGGCTTCCGTACCTGAAAACAACAATTATTCTATTATCATTCCTACCTATCATGAACGCGATAATATTTCCCCGCTGATTGAGAGAATTGCCGACGCTATGGCTGGGCGCGACTACGAGATTGTGATCGTCGATGATAATAGTCGCGATGGTACCTATGATATCGTTAAAAAATTGTCTTCCAGTTATCCCGTGCGGATAATTGTGCGTGAAAATGAGAGGGGCTTGGGCTCGGCGGTTGTCCACGGCATCAAGAACACTCAGGGGAAAAGGGTCGTGGTCATGGACGCAGATTTGCAGCACCCGCCGGAAGTTTTACCGTCTCTGGTCGGTAAGATAGAAGGGGGAGCGGATATCGCTGTTGGCAGCCGGTATGTTCCCGGGGGGGGCTGCGAAGGTTGGAGTCGGACGAGAAAAATAATATCAGCCGGCGCCGGAGCCATCGCTCATATTTTTCTCCCCTCTACCCGTAATATAAAAGACCCGATGTCCGGGTTCTTCGCTTTCCGCCGGGATATCGTCGACCCGGAGAAACTCAATCCCATCGGCTATAAAATATTATTGGAAATATTAATGGAGGCAAAATCTCGGAACGTTGCTGAAGTTCCTTTTACCTTCGTAAGCCGAAGTGCCGGGGAGAGTAAGCTGAACGCCCGACAACAGATCGACTACTTGAAGCATATCTTCGACCTTATGAAAAGAAAAGGCGAGCTGTTAAGATTCATCAGGTTTTGCTTGGTCGGGGCTAGCGGTGTCGGTGTTAACATCGGAGTATTTGCGTTATTGACGAGGCTTGGCGGAATGAATGAATCGGACTTTCTAGCTCTTGCCATCGCTATAGAAATATCGATTATCACCAATTTTACACTTAACGATTTTTTTACATTCCGCGATCGGCGGTCTTCAGGATGTTTTTTACTACGGCTCCTGAAGTTCAATGTGATTTGTTTGGCAGGCGCCGGTATTCAGACGGGTGTCTATGCCCTGCTGTACCACGGTCTGGGGATATATGATTTGCTCTCGGACTTCATCGGTATTATCGTGGCTATGATATGGAATTATCTACTAAATACTTGGATTACCTGGCACTAGTAAATTTCTGGTGGGAAACTTGGTCCATGATCGGAGATAATTCATCAGGGTTTCTGTAATCGTTTATCAGTATACTCGCCAGTATGATGATATCCACGAAGAAAAAATAGCCCCAGAGACTGCGCCAGGCAAAAAACAGGGGCAATACCGCCAGTACCGGTCCGGAATCCGGAAAACGGCGACAATTAAAATAATACCAGGCAACCGCCGCCAATCCTACCAAAATTTCCAGTATTGTAAATACCAGGCCGGATTGTATATTAATAACTTCACCCATTACCACTGAAATCATCCCTACTCCCATCGGAAACATCGGATCATGGAGCGGGGCGATAATTGATTCTGCCCACAACCGGGGGGCCGGCACGATGAACGGCAGGTTGGTCGCCAGGAACAGGCCGGCAATAATGCCGACAGCGACAATGACTTTTTTAATTCCCATTGTTCTGAAGATAACTATCAGGTAAAAAGGCAGGAAG
>JAFGHZ010000146.1 GCA_016929875.1 Dehalococcoidales bacterium | reverse complement strand
TGGCAGTGGGGCTTGTTGTTGTCGTCGTCTTGCTCGTTATAAACATGGGCAATCTGAGCAAGGCCAACACGGAGATTGCCGACCAGAAAGATACAATCGCGGGATTACAAACCGACCTCAGTTCTTCGCAAGCACAAGCCTCAAACCTGCAAACTCAACTGACGGTCTCTGAAGCGGAAGTGGCCGATCTGGAAGTTAATGTGGCTTCTCTGGAAGATGATGTAGCCTCTCTGGAAGATAATGTGGCTGATTTAACGGCCCAGAATACAAAATTGGACTCCGACTTAAGATCTGCCAACTCCCAGATTAGCAGTCTGCAGTCTTCATTGACCGCCGCGCAAAATACAAACACAACCTTGACCACGGAACTGAAAAAAATAAAATATCCGAAGAATTTTACTACGGCTGCTGAATTGACCGACTGGCTGGTGCAGGATAATACCAATACAGCATACGCGACCGCCAATCCAATCCAGAAATGCTTCATCTTACAGGTGAGAGCATTACAATCCGGCTATCTGCTCCCTGCATATGTCTTAGTCGATGCCACATCATATCTTGCCATTAACTTTGCGATGATAGGCGAAAGCATGTATTTGGTGGATCCGGATAATGACGATGTTATTTTATATGCCATGGGCTTCCCGATAATGACAACCTATCCTATTCCCGCCCCGTAGAATAAAAAATCAGGGCTAAGGGGAATTCCCTGAGCCCTGATTACAATCAAGAAATTATTTTCCTTTTTTATTCTTTAGAGGTCAGTTTTTTTAACCATGTCTCTACGGAAGAAATCAGATCCGTATCGGTCGATATTGTGACAATGACATAAAAATCGGCGATTGCGCTGGCATTATCGCCCTTATAGTAGTAGCTGACAGCGCGGTTGTAATAAGCATCGGCATAAGTCGGCAAAAGTTCAATCGCAGAAGTATAATCGGCGATGGCTTTATCGTATTCACCGCCCTTCGTATAGAGGATCCCTCGGTTATTAAAAGCATCCGGGTTCCCGGGTTCTATCTCGATCGAAAGAGAATAGTCGATAATCGCACTATTATAATCGCCCTTACTGGAATAGCTGTTGCCGCGATTGAAATATGCCTTAGCGTACAGGATATCGAGCTCGAGAGCTCTGGTATAATCGGCGATAGCTTCATCGTATTCGCCCATTTCATTATAGGCAACCCCGCGATTGTTATAAGCGATAGCATTACCGGCATCGAGCTCGATAGCCTTACCGTATTCGGCTATCGCTTCTGCGAAAGAGCCCTTCTCGAACAACGCATTACCGTTCTCGATATATTCGTCCGCCGTCTTGGGATGCCCGCATCCTGCCATTCCCAGAAACAGCAGAAAAACAGCCGCGACCAGAAGACCTTTCCTCATGCATCGGCACCTTTGTCAATTAGTTTAAGCACGAATTACACTCTTTGTTGACTTATTTGTCAGTTTTCAAGTAATTGTATATAATCTTCACTATATATTCAACCCCGGGAGAGGAGCCTATGAGTGAAGCATTTCTGGCAGTAAAGGAAATCCACAAGAGTTTCAACGGTCAAAAAGCCGTCAACGGCATTTCATTCACAATCGACAAGGGTGAAATTTTCGGGCTCCTGGGACCGAACGGCGCCGGGAAGACAACTGTCATCCGCATTCTTTCCACCGTCCTGGAAGCCGATGCCGGCGATGTTACAGTCGGCGGCTATTCCCTGAGAAAAAACCCCGCGGCAGTCCGCAACCTGGTGGGAGTCTGCCCTCAGGACCTGGCATTATACGAAGAACTTTCGGCACTGGACAATCTCATCTTTTTCGGACAACTGGAAGGACTGAGCGGGAGAGAAGCCAAATCACAGGCAATATCACACCTGTCGCTAATGGGCCTGACAGAAAGAGGAAAAGGTAAAATCTCAAAATTCTCCGGCGGGATGAAACGGCGCATTAATCTCGCTATCGCCCTGATGGGCAATCCTAAACTTCTCTTTCTTGATGAGCCGACCGTAGGTATAGACCCTCAGTCGCGTAACAATATCTTCGAAACAATCCGGAGCCTGCGGGACAAAGGGATGACGGTTCTATACACGACACATTACATGGAAGAAGCCGACCGTCTTTGCGACCGTATCGCTATTATGGACGGCGGGAAATTCGTGGCAATGGATACGCCGCAAGGGCTCAAGAGACAGATTGGAGACCCGGACAAAGTTACCCTGGAAGATGTTTTCTTGAAATTGACAGGCAGAAGCCTGCGTGATTAGTTGAACGATGAAAAGAGCTTTAATCATTGCCCTTCGGGAAGTCAGAACCTATCTAAAAGATAAAGCCGATCTTGCTTTCAGTCTGCTTCTCCCCGTGGCTACTTTTGCCCTGATATACGGCGCTTTCGGAGGCACGGGGCTCTTTCACGGCACCGCCTATATCGTTAATGAAGACACGAACGGTATATACGCCGAAAAATTGGTGGAGAAAATCGGGCAGGAACAGAGCCTGGATGTAGAGCTCTTATCCCGCCAGGATGCGGAGAATAAACTGGACCGTTCCGATTTGAATATCGTGCTGCTTATCCCCTCCGGTTTCTCCGATAAATTAATCTCAGACCAACCCGGCGAACTTACTTTCCTGCAAAGAGGCAACGGCGGACAGGAAGGACAGATTGTCGCCAGCATCATCCGAGGCGTGGTCAGTGGACTCAATCAGGAATTTACCGTCCTCGACCAGTCAAATCAGCTATTAACGGGCAAGGACATCGCGCCGGAGAAGATAGCCTTCACTACTCAGAAATTTCTGGAAAAGGAGCAGCAATCCCCGTTAATCGAAGTAAAAGAAACGGCCATCGGCAGTAAGCCGAATATGGTAAATCAATTCCTGCCGGGTATTATCACGATGTACGTTCTCTTTGCCATTAACGTCGGCACCACCGCAATCGTTGAAGAAAGACGTAAAGGTACACTGGAACGCCTGCTCACCACTCATCTCAGCCTCGGCGAGCTTTTCTTCGGTAAATTTATGGCGAGCGCTCTGCGGGGATTCATCCAGACCTTTATTTTGCTGGCGCTATCCTATGCCGTCTTCCGGATTTTCACACCGATTTCATTTCTCGAATGCCTGCTAATCGCATTGCTCTTCACAATGGCCTGCAGCACTCTTGGGCTGGTGATTGCCTCTGTCTCCCGCACACAGGATTCCGCCACCTGGATAGGCGTCACTTTCACCATGGCAATGACAATGTTCGGCGGTACTTTCTTCACCATCTCAAAAGGAACAGCCCTCTACGCATTGAGTAAATTGTCCATTAATACCTATGCCAACGATGCTTTCAAGGCTATCATCACCGAGGGAGGTCATATTTCCGACCTCGGCGTAGAAATAGGGGTCATAGCCGGCGTGGCGATAGTCGGACTGGTCGTGAGCCGCCTCCTCTTCAAAGCCGTCCCCAGAGGGAAATAATACGATGCAACAACTGCGTAATATCTGGCTCCTGACAATTAAAGACCTGAAATTATTCGCCGCAGACCGCGGGGCATTGTTTTTCGCCATCATATTCCCGATGCTGTTCGTTGTTCTGTTCAATTACATGATGACCGGCGTCATGGGTGAAGATAGCCGACTGGAAATCAATCTCGCCACTCAGGAACCTGCGGGCGGCATCAGCTATCAGATTATCGCCGCAATGGAGACAAAAGACGCTACCACGCTCAAACCCGGCGAACCGAAGATTACCTGGCTCAGGGACTACGAGCAGGCAAAGCAGGATGTAGAGGACAAGAAACTGAGCGGTTTCATCGCCTTTCCGGAGGACTTCTCGGAGGCAGTGATGATGGGCTACGGGACGTCGCTGGAGGTAATCTTCAACCCCAATAATATGGAAGCTACCGCCGCCCTTGAGGGAGTAGCACAAAGCATCGCTTCCGAACTGGGAGCAAGCCGGGTAGTGAACGATACCGTCATCAGCCTTCTGGTAGAAAAAGACTTGTTTTCTACGGGTGCCGCCGAGGACCTCGGGCAGGAAATCCAAGCGCTACTTGCCCGACAGGCAACTGCCGCAGGCAATGAAATGATAACCTTCTCCACTCAAACGGTAGGAGAGGTCAAAGCGGAAAACCCGGCCAACTTCGTTATCCCCGGCTATTTAGTAATGTTCGTCTTCTTCACGGCAGCTTTCTCGGCATCGCAACTTGTGAAGGAACGGCAAAATCACACCCTGGAAAGACTGCTATCGAGTTCCGCTACCCGCAACGCCGTTCTCGGCGGGGTTTTTTGCGGCACTGCCGCCAAAAGCCTGGTCCAGATCACGATATTCTGGCTGGTCGGTATTATATTCTTCAAGATGAATATGGGCACATCGCCGCTTGCGGTCATTCTTATCTCAATTTTGATGATACTGGTGTCCTCCGCCTTCGGTGTAATGTTAGCGACGATGGTGAAAACAGAGCGCAGTGCCAGTTCAATCGGAGTAATAACATCACTGATACTGGCCCCTCTCGGCGGATGCTGGTGGCCTCTTTTTATCACACCCAAATGGATGCAATTCATCGCCAAAATCACCCCGCACGGATGGGCAACCACCGGCTTTAACAAACTACTGGTCTTCGGCGGTGACTTTGCTTCCGTGATACCGGAAATGCTGGTATTGTTGGCCTTCGCGATTGTTTTCGGACTGATTGCCGTCTTGCGGTTCAAAACAAACGCCGACTAAAGCAATAACTGCCCCAAAGACCCTCTTTTTACACTCTCATCGGAAAGATTGCTTGACAGAGCATACGGGTTCAGGGTCTAATATAAGTTAGAGCAGTATAAGGGAAAGCCCATTTACTCCCGCCTCGGCTCGAAAAATAACACCCATTTTGAGTAAAGAGCAGTAATAGCTAATGACAATCGCCATTCTCTATCGCGAAGAACTCAAGGAATACGACCTGGGATTGGGACATCCTCTGCATAGCAGACGCTATCAGGAGTTCATTAAATTCCTTGCCAGTAGATTGAAAGCTAACGGCAACTACAAAATCATAAAAGCCGATTGGGCGACCGACGAACAACTCCTGAGAATTTGCGACCGCGACTATATAAATTTCACCAAGCAATATTACAGCCTGGCAAACCTGGGATTGCCTCCGGAAGGCGATTTCTTCCAGTATCAATCCCTGGACAATCTACCATCGGGCAGGCCGGGTAAAGTAGAAGAAGCCGCCCGGTTAATTATCGGTCAGGCAAAACTTGCCGCCGATCTCGTACAAACGAACAAATATAAGAAGGCAGTGTCCCTCGGCGGCGGATTACATCACGCCAAGCGAGCTTTCGGTGAAGGTTTTTGTCTTTACAATGACGTCGCCTTCACTGCCACCTATCTGATGGAACGCTATCACCTCCAAAAAATCCTGGTTCTAGATACCGATGCCCACGCCGGCAACGGCACCTGCGAGTATTTCTATTCCGACCCGCGCGTCCTGTTCATCGACATGCATCAGGACCCGAGAACAATCTACCCCGGTACCGGTTTTGCATCGGAAACAGGGGCTGGTAAAGGAATCGGCAAAACCGTGAATATCCCGTTACCTATCAATGCCGGCCTCGAATCCTACAAGCTCGTTTTTGAAGAAATAGTCGAGCCGTTAGCCAGAGAATTTCAGCCGGAAATCATCATCCGCAACGGCGGCTCCGACCCCCATTTTAACGACGGACTGACCAGCCTGGGGCTAACGGTAGCAGGATTTCATATGATAGGGCAAAAAACCAGAAATCTCGCGGAAATCTGTGATGGCAAAGTAATCGACCTGATTGCCTCCGGATATCACAAGGGTGTATTACCTTATGTATGGATGGCACTGATTGCAGGGCTGGCGGACTTCGATGTTTCAATCGAAGAACCGTCACCGATTCCGGCTTCACTGTGTACCGATGCCCGTCTGCAGGATACGAAAGACGTAATCAACGAAGTCAAGAGCCATATCAGAGACTACTGGCGTTGTTTCCAGTGATACCTACTTGATGGCGTACAGTATGCCATTATCCGACCCGATGTAAAGTATGCCACCGTCTAAAGTAGGAGAAGCGCTAATCTTGCCCCCGATTTCGACATGCCATAATTCGCTACCGCTGGTAGCATCCACGGCATACACACAGCCGTCATCACTTCCTATGTAGACGGTATTACCGGCTACCGCCGGCGATGTTCTCACGGAACCTCCGGTTTTGAACGACCAGAGTTTTGTCTTACTTTTGATATCCACCGCTACTAGGGAGCTATCTACGCCGATGTACAGCGTATCACCCGCGATTGCAGGCGACGACATAATCGAGTTCCCCAGCTTCTGCGCCCATAGAAAACCAGATGGTAACGGGGGCGCCGGTGCCAAATCCATCGCCCACAACTGCAACCAGTACGGTTTAAACTGGTATTCAAACAACCAGTTTCTGTCATTCCCATCGATGGCATACAATATACCATTTACAGCACTGAAATAAACCGCATCGGCACCGACTGTCGGAGAGGCGTAAAATGAGAAACCTGTCGGATACGCCCTGAAACGAAGGCGGAGTTTCCCCGTATGTGCCTCCAGCGCGTAGAGACATCCGTCATCCGAATTCACATAAACTATCCCGTTAGCTATGGCGGGTGATGATGACACATAACCATCCGTCTCGAATTCCCAGAGCTTTTTGCCGCTTCGAGCGTCCAGAGCATAAACTGCGCTATCATCGGTACCGAAGTAAACGATATTCCGGGCTACCGCCGCCGAAGATACAATTCGAGAAGTCGTATCAAAGGACCAGAGTTTTTCGCCGGTATAAGCATCGAGTGCATAAAAATTAGTATCGTTCACGCCGCAGTACACAACACCGTCGCTAACGACCGGCGATGAATCAACCCAGCTACCCGTCTTATAAGCCCACCGTTTGGTGCCGGAGGCCGCATCCAGGGCATAAATATTACCATCTCTCGAGCCGAAATAGACTGTACCATCCGATATCGCCGCCGAAGATTGAATCAGACCCCCCGTTGAGAAGGTCCACAGGACCTCCCCTTGAGGCAAAGAATCGCCCGAGGAAGTTACCCCGGAACGGAGTAAATCATGCCGGGCCATACTCCATTGGCCCTCCGGGGAATTGGAATTGAAGGTCTGGGGAGAACTGACGAACACATTGGTGTAGTTATAAAGCATCCATAACGCAATGGATGCAGCCACGATAATGAATGTGCCGCTGTAAGCAGCCGCTATCTTTATTATTCTACGGCGGGACTTCGCCTTTATTTCCCGCCGAACTTGCTCTGCCTCATCTTCGCTTATGCTCTCGCCCGCAGGTAATCGCCCCCAGCAGAATCTGCAAAATTCCTTCCCGGCAGGGGTAGGTTTGCCGCAAAACGGGCAGACAATATAGTCTTGTTTATCCCCGGTACTCATTTGTCACCCTTTAAACACAAACCCTCGATATCAGTTTAATCCGATTCATACCGATAAGGTCAAGAATACACACTAATATTAATACATTTTCAATCAAATTAAAATCTCAACCGCTAATATCACTCTTTCTTTTCGGATTCGCCTTCTTCCATAGCTTTAGAGCGGTCACGTAACCAGCGGTGAAGGCTGTCCAGAGACGGCGGTGCCACATTGAAAACTTCGATATCTCCGGCAAACTGCACAGGGTGTCCCTCCCTGATAAAAAGCATTGCCACTTCGCCTTTCTGCAGGGTCTCGTCGATGTGACGGCCGATATACTCATACCTTTTTTTGGCGGCATCCCGATAGAAATCGGCGACTGTCTGTGCCGCCTTCTGACTGAAAAAACCCATCAGCAAACACCTTTCCCAATCCATGCATTCGTCTGCCAGTTCCGCCTGTTCCGCCGCTTCAAGAACAGCTCCGCAGTCGCACTTGTCCTTAACAATAAGATAACTTAAAGAGTTTATCTTCTCGCTAATTTTAAGCCCGTCTTCGCCGCCGGCGGAAATCGACTCGTGGTAGATACGTTTGACCTTACCGACTTTAACTTCCTGGTTGGCAATCTGTTCGTTGACCTCGCGCCAGTAGCTTTCCAATTTCTCCTTATAATCCTGCGGAGCGTCCGTACCGGTAAAAAAGAGCGGAATGACGTATAGCTTGCGTAAACCGAACTGTTCTACATCGAGCTTTTCTATCTTACCCAGTTCTCCGGTCATATCTTCCATCCTCCGGCTAGTAAATAAAAGGGGACCGTTACTGATAGGAATTTCTCTTTAGATTTTACGCCTTATGCAAAGCTCAAGCAACCGCGGTATGCTATACTTTATATTGCAGAAAGACAACAATTCCCGGGACGTAAAGCGAGCGTAAAATATGCCGCAAAAAGATTACTATAACATTCTGGGGGTATCGAAAAATGCCTCCGATGACGATATCAAGAAGGCTTACCGCAAGCTGGCGATGCAATTTCACCCCGACAAGAACCCCGGCAATGAGAAGTGGGCCAATGAAAAATTCAAGGAAATCAACGAAGCCTACGGCGTCCTCGGGAACCCGGAAAAGAGAAAGCAATACGACCAGTTCGGCACGACCGGCAACGCCAGCGACATCTTCGGTAACTACACCACGCAGACCACCTTCGAAGATTTAATGAAAGAATTCCGCGGCGCCGGACTCCGTTACGACTTCCTGGACAATATCTTCGGAGATTTTTTGAAAGGCAGGGGATTTTCCTTCCGGCAGTACAGCGGCGGCAGAGGCGGGCAAAGAATCGTCTTTTCCGTGCCGGACGATAGTAACCTGGAGGACACTTACACGCAAACACGCGCCTCTTCTTCACAGGATGTCAATTACGAAATCACCATTACTAAAGAGCAGGCGAAAACCGGACTGGAAAAAGACCTCACCCGTAACGGTAAACGTTTGAGAGTCAAAATCCCCGCCCGTATCAAATCGGGCACCAAAATCCGACTGCGCAATGCCCGCCTGACCACCGACGGACAGCCCGGCGATATCTTCATCAAAGTCAAGGTAAAATAGTCTTTCCCTATCATACTGATACCTTCTACTTGTCATTCCTGCGCAGGCGGGAATCCAGAATGAAAATATTGAGGCTGGTAGCTAAAAATGTACTATGCCGTTTTCAAGACCGCCAGAGGATGGGTGGGAATTCTCGCCTCGGCAAAGGGATTGTTGTCTGTAACCCTCCCTCAATCTACACAACAGAGGGCATTCGATTCACTTGGTCAACAAGCAAAACAGGCGGAACCATCACCGGAAAAGCTAAAACCTAGTATCGATAGCTTACAAACTTACTATTCAGGCAAAAAAACTTCTTTCCCCGACAAGCTGGATTTTTCTTTTGCCACACCTTTTCAGAAACGCGTCTGGGAAGCAGCCCGTCTCATCCCTTACGGAGAGACCCGAAGCTACGGGTGGGTCGCCGGACAAATCGGACAGCCGCAGGCTTCACGTGCCGTCGGACAGGCGCTGGGGAGAAATCCGTTTCTGATTATCGTACCCTGTCACCGCGTAATTGCGAGCGACGGAAGTCTCGGCGGATTCGGCGGCAATTTGGAAGCAAAAAGAGCTTTGCTGGAACTGGAGAACCCGCATAGTTGTTAACATGTCACCGCAGTCAGTGGTCAATTATCATTTCGGCACACTGCCAACGCGACAAGTTCAGTAATTTGCAACTATAGTCTATAATAGTGGTACGGAATTCCCTGTATAATAATCAAATGGGGTAATAACAATGGGTAGAAAAACTAAAATCGCTCTCGTTGTTGTCACGTTACTAGTATTCATCATCACACCTTCTGCCATCATCGGTGCCGAATGGTCAGAATCAGTGGGGTTATTGCCCGGCAGCGCTATTATTTTTGCTGCTAATTCGCCTTCTTCCGATATAATCATGGCTAATTTAATGAAGGTATTTTACGGCGACAGGATAGGTATATGCGACGGAACAGCCGACCAAGCGGAGATAAATACGGCATTGAATCTCGGAGAATACCACGTCGTTCTTCAGACTGGCGACTATTTTATAAATTCCAGCATCAGCATGGGGAGCGGTGACTGGCTATCGGGGCAGGGATACGGTACCGAAATATGGATACCTTCGGATTTTAATGACAACCTGTATATGGTCGTGATTAATAACTCCGTATATAGCACTGTATCCGATTTGCAGTTTAACGGTAACAAGGCTAATCAAGAAAGGGGTCAGCAAAGCGCCATTTATCTTAAAGACAACGCCTCTCACACAAAAATTATTAATAATTACATTAAATATATGCGGACTGATGGCGTTTATGTCGAGGTCAATGATACACCTTACGATGTCGAGATCTCGGGCAATATAATCAACCATATCGGCGACGACGGCATCGATATTAACGCGATACAATATTCGTTCATTACCAACAATTATTTCCAAGACTGCGGAGATAACGGAATAGACACCGACCTTATCAAACATTCGACTATCTCGGATAATGTCTTCAAATCACCCATCGGCGGCGCTGGTATCGAACTGGAGGATGACAACGGCACAGGGTATTCAGAATACAACACCGTATCAGGCAATCGTATCGAGGGCGCAACTGGTACGGCGGGAATATACATATCGGAAGGGAGATGCAACACTATTACAGGCAATGTTATTTCCGATTGCGTCTACGGAGTTTATATAACATACCTGAGCCGGCTGTCTCAATCCGCCAATAACATAATCAGCGACAATGTTATCGACGGCAGTGTCAATAGTGCGATATACGAAGACTCTTACGGCAATTTTAACCTGATAACCAATAATATTGTTACTGATTCCGGCGGCACGCCGATTGTGATAAGCGGTCCCGATACAATAGAACACGGCAATATAGTGAATTAGAAATTCGCAAAAACACGTTCCAACGATGGATTAAGGAAGCCTCTCCATCAGGACGTGAGTATCGCTTTCGCTGGTCTTTTTGAATCCCATTCCCTTATAAAATGCCGTGGCGCGAGGATTAACCTTAATAACCCGAAGCTGAATAGGTAGATTGGAAATATCTGCATCTTCAATAATCTGACTCATACACGCTGCGCCAATTCCCTTACTCTGGTACTTTGGGAGGATAAACATCTGGTTGACTTTTATGCAGTCTGATTGTCTGACCACAGCCATTATCCCTACATCATCCCCTGCTACCTGTATCACATAAAAGTCTTGCGAAGCAAAGCGTCTCTGGTGTAACTGCTGCTGCTCATCCTCGTTCCAACCCCATACCTTTTCTACATATTCACGGAACGCCGCTTTCTTTGTCTGATAAGCAAACTCACTGTCTTCGGCGGTTGCTTTTCTCAGCTTCAGATTATCCATATCTTGCCTAAGAAACGCCCTTCACCTTCAGCCCCAGAAAGTCCTTCTCGTACTGCGCTATCAATCCCTCCCCGGCAAAGCTGAAATACTTATTATTGCCGATGATGATATGGTCGAGGACATCGATTTGCATCATACAGCCGGCAAAAACCAGGTCGCGGGTGAGTTCCTTATCACTCTGACTGGGCTCGCAGTTACCGGTAGGATGGTTGTGGGCAAAGATGAGTGAAACCGCATTATGCGCGATGGCTTGCTCCATAACTTCACGGAGCGATACGGGGCTACGGTCGACCGTACCTTCGAAGAGGTCGGCAGTGTCGATAATCTGGTTCTGGCTGGTCAGATATAGTACTTTGAAAACCTCTTTTTTGAGATCGCGCATCGAGTGATAGAGATAATCGAAAATCTCGCGCGATGATTGAACAGACGGTTTATCGATAATCTTTTCTTTCAAAAACTTGTCGGCGACCTCCTGCATCAATTTGATACCGAAAGCAGAATGCCCGCCGATACCTTTAATCTGTTGAAGTTCCTGCAGAGAGGCGGAGAGGACGCCACGGAGTGTCTTGAACCTTTTTATCGCTTCTTTTGCCTGGGGTTTGCAGTCCTTACGCGGCGTGCCGAGGCTGAGCAGCAGCTCCACGACTTCATAATCGGAGAAGCCCGACAAGCCGCTTTTGATAAACCGCTCTCTCAAACGCTTTCTGTGCCCATCTGGCACACTTTCCAACGGCATTTTGTTACCCCCGTGTTTTTGCCGTATTCAACGCTTGCGCCGCCTGGTTTTAACATCTTTCATCCACCAATCGCCGCGCCAGTAATCGCGTTCATTATAGCCTTTCGGCTCCAATTCCGCCTTGACCTCATCCCAGGGAGGTAAAATACGGTGCCGCATTATCGGAGTAATGAGAAAGGGGAGTACCAGCCAGAAACCGACAACGGCAATGACGCCGGGAATCCAACCTAATCCGGATAGCCAGCCGAAAAAAAACACCATTACACATCCTCCCAGCATCAATACTATCCAGCCCGCTTCCATGATATATCTGAAAAAAGTACTGAATATTCTGGGGCGGAACTCCGGCCGGGATTGTCTGCCGAACTCACAATAAGCCTGTAAGACCGATGCTAATATCACCAACAACCCCCCCAGCACTATTATCAACAAATCCATATCAACACCTCGACACTATCAAGAGACCGCTTCCACGATAGTCTCTACTTTCAAACCGTCTTCTCCGACTAATTCGACCAGACGCTGGTGCAATTCGGTGCTGTAACCGGTATAGAGATTCGGGAGTTTCAGATTAACCGATTTGCCTTCGCTGCTGATACGCAAACTGACCTCGTCCTGTCCCGGATATTCTCTCATCGTATAAATCACGCGCCGGAGATTATTAGCATCCTTATCGCCATCATCCGTTTCTTTGATAGTGATGACGAGCTTGTGCCGTTTAGCGGGTATATGATTATTCTCGACTTTAGCATTATAAACGGATTTACCGTTGGCGACAACCGACGGTTTCACGAGAGGAGGTAATATCTTTTCCTGACGGGGTTTATCCGGCTGATAACGGTTCGCCTTCTTACAGCTGAGTTGCAAGCTCTCGTCTCGCAATCCCACCCTGCCTTCAATCAGCACGATGTTGCCTTCTTCCCACAGGTCCTGGGTCTCAAGGTAAACATCCGACCACACCATCACTTCGATGCTGCCGTCCAGGTCTTCCAGCAAAGCTTTAACGAAGGGTTTTTGCGCCTTCGTCATCAGGTGGCTGACGGAAGAAACCATACCCGCTACCAGTACCGTCCGCCCCGTCATTTCACTATCGATTTGACCGCAAAGGACGATATTTTCAGCCGCGATTTTATCCGCGTAAGCACTGAACGGATGCTCCGACAGATAAACGCCCATCAGTTCTTTTTCCCAGCCGAGCTTATCTTTAATGGGAACTTCAGATTCGGCCAAATCCAGTCGGGAAACCGGCACCGGTACTTCTTTACCCCACAGGTCGAACATTGTCGATTGCCCCGCTTCACGATAACGCTGTGCGCGCTGTGCCAGCGAAAGAATTTCACCGACGTTATTCAGCAATGTCCCGCGATTGCCCAGACAATCGAACACTCCTGCCTTGATAAGGCTTTCCATTACCCGTCGATTCACATTCCGCAGGTCGCACCGGCGGCACAGGTCCTCAATCGATTTGAAATGGCCGTCCTTCTCACGTGCGGCAATAATCGGTTCGATTGCCCCGACACCGACATTTTTAATAGAGGTCAACCCGAAACGGATGCCTTGATTGCCTTTCTCATCCGGTTCGATTGAGAAATTCACCTGACTGTGATTTATATCCGGCGGTAACACCTTGATACCAAGACGGCGGCATTCGCTAACCGCGCTGACAATTTTCTCCGTCACACCGGCGTGGGCGCTCAGCAGGGCCGTCATATACTCTACCGGGAAATTAGCCTTGAGATAAGCCGTTTGATAGGCAACGAGGGCATAGCTGAAGGCATGCGCTTTATTGAATGCGTAGCCGGCAAAAGGCTCGATACGGGCAAAAACCTGCTCCGCCAGCTCCGATGAGAACCCCTTTTCTTTCGCCCCTGCAAGAAAGTTCTGCTTCTCTTTCTGCATCACCTCGGGAATCTTCTTTCCCATCGCTTTGCGGAAAATATCAGCCTTACCCAGGCTGTAACCGGCAAACTCCCGCACGATAAAAAGCACCTGCTCCTGGTAAACGATGACTCCGTATGTCTCCTCGAGAAAATGTGCCAGGAGCGGATGAGGATAATGAATCGGCTCTTCTCCATGCTTGGCTTTGATGAAAGTCGGGATTTGTTCCATAGGTCCCGGACGGTAGAGAGCAACCATTGCCGCAATATCCGGGAAGGTATTGGGTCTCAACTCCTTGATATAACGGCGCATTCCGGCACCTTCCAGCTGGAAAACGCCCGCCGTTTCTCCCGAGGAAAGTAATTGGAAGGTTTTAGCATCGTCCAGAGGGATATGATACAGGTCTATATCGATACCACGACGTTCTTTAATCAGTTCCTTCGCCTTACCTAAAATCGTCAGGTTTATGAGTCCGAGGAAGTCCATCTTGAGCAAACCGATACGAGCGACGTCTTCCATCGGGAACTGCACCATCACACCACCCTCACCGTTACCCTTACTCACTTTTTGCAGAGGGACATGTTTGGTCAAGGGTTCTTTAGAGATAACGACACCGGCGGCATGGGTACTTCCGTGGCGGGCAATACCTTCCACTTTACGGGCGGATTCAACTAATTTACGAATGATGGGGTCCTCGTCATAAATGCCCTTCAACTCCGAATTCTGCTCGAGAGCTTTTGTCAGGGTCACGCCCGGACCAAAGGGGATAAGTTTGGCGACACGGTCGACATCGGCATAAGTCATCCCCAAAGCTCGTCCGACATCACGGATTGCCGCCCGAGCGCCTAATGTCCCGAAAGTAATAATCTGAGCGACATGATCCTGCCCGAACTTCTGCGAGACGTAAGAAATCACCTCATCACGACGGTCGTCCTGAAAGTCCAGATCAACATCGGGCATTTCTTTACGTTCCATATTGAGAAAACGCTCGAAGACCAGGCGATGCTCGATAGGGTCGAGCTCGGTAATGCCAAGACAACGGAGAATGATACTGGCGGCGGCACTGCCCCTCACACCGAAAAGAATATTATGCTTCCGGACAAACGAAATAATATCCCAGACGACCAAAAAGTAGTTGGCAAACTGAGTGTGCTTTACCACATCCAGTTCGTACTGGAGGCGCTGTTTGATTTCCTCCGTAGGATTAGGGTAATAATGAGGTAATGCCTGACGGCAGAGATCGGCAAGGTATTCATCAGGGGTCTTGCCGGGTGGTAACTCTATTTCCGGTAAATGGAGACGCCCGAAATCAAGCTTGAGGTCGCACATCTCTGCGATGCGATGGGTATTTTCGATTGCCTCCGGAATGTCGCGATAGGCTTCTATCATCTCGGCAGGGCTTTTTAAATAGAAAAAGTCGCCCGGCATTTTCAGGCGCTTTTCATCATTGACAGAAGAGTTGGTTCCGATGCATAGCAGTAAATCGTGAGTAGCGGCATCCTCTCGAGTCAAATAATGGGCATCGTTGGTAGCGACAAGAGGAATGCCCGTCTCGCGACTGAGTTCAATCAAGCCGTGGTTTACCTGCTCCAGTTCGGGAATAGGGTGGCGCTGTATTTCCAAGTAAAAATCACCGAAGGTCTCTTTATACCATAAAGCCGCTTTTTTAGCGTCATCGATACGTCCGGAGAGAATCAACTGGGGCACTTCACCCGCCATGCAAGCCGAAAGGGCCACCAACCCGCCGCTGTACTCGCGGAGAAGTTTTTTATCGATACGCGGTTTATAATAAAAGCCTTCCAGATGGGCACGGGTCACCAGTTGCATCAGGTTGCGATAGCCCTCCTGGTTCCGGGCCAGCAAAACGAGGTGATAATTATTTTTATCGCCGACGGTACGCTCGGAATGCCCGTTCAGGGAGATATAAACCTCGCACCCGATAATGGGCCGGATTCCGGCTTCTCTTGCTGCCCGGTAGAATTCGATAGCACCGTACATCACACCGTGGTCGGTAAGAGCCAGGCTGTCCATCCCCAGTTCTTTCGTACGGGCTATCAGGCGAGGAATACGACACATACCGTCGAGTAAGCTGTATTCGCTATGAACGTGAAGATGAGTAAACATGGATTTCCCTTGAAAAATCAGTGGCTAGATAATTATAACACAGCCATTTTGTTGGCGAGGGGTAGAATAACAGGACTTTAAGCAGAACTTAATCAGTAAGCGAAAGAATCGTTGAGTATGAAAAGCCTTTTTATCATATGCGTGCTAGATTATGATTTTCTCAAGAAGACCCTTTCTGAGTAGATTGGCATTTATCACATAGTCTATATTCTCAACGCCGACGTGAAGCGGTCTTTGCATTTTCTTCCAACCTACACCGTCGGTTAACCATATGAATTTCCATCCTGCAGATGATAATACTTCCCCACGATTTATATAAGAACTAATAATCTCACTTGGTTTAGAACCTGTACCGCTATAAAAATTAACCTCAATATTTGTACCTTCGCCTTTATTTATAACGGAATAGTCAAACTTGCGGTCGCGCAATGTAGGTGGAATTTTAACATGGTATTTATCTTCGACATATCCGAAGGTTTTTTGTTCTATAAAAACAAGCTCTGAGTTACGAGTGGATAGCTCATTCAGGATTTCAGTAGCCATTTTTTCAAGAAACAGACCACTTCGGTTTTTCCTAGCGTTGGTATCTAGACCCACCTCAACACCAAGTAAGTAGTCAGTTGCAGACTCTATCTGGCACAGCATATCCAGAAGGCCGGTTTTCTCTGTGAATTTTACTATATTTTCTATCTCTTTCGGATCATACTCTTTCTTAGAGAAATCAAAGGTTTTATATTGCAACTCGGCTTCAATTGAATTCAGTACCTTAATGAGGCCATCACGACAGGCAAGAAGAATGGGAATAATTTTAATAACTTCCGGGTATTTCTTTAACAAATCTCTAAAGTCAGAGGAGGGATTTGAGCAGTTCTTGAGGCTCTTCAAAAGAGCAAGTTCATATTTGAAAGTGTCTCTGTTTCTCGTAACTTTAGTCCAGTTCACGAAAAACTCATATGTATAGTTGGTTTCGATGAGGGTATCGCTCAGGGCTTTACAGATTTCATCAACTGTCGCAAGATTCAGGTTTTTCTTATAAAATTTTAAGTCCGCCATAAGTTTAAGCCAATTCCTTAATCAGTGTAGGGCTGTTGCTTATCTTAGCGAGTTCCTCATTAAGCCTTTTCACTGATAATTCAAGGTAGTCAGTATCTGTTTCAATCCCAATGAAACGTCTATTATGCCGGATAGCGGCCACACCAGTTGTTGATGATCCGGTAAAAGGATCAAGCACGATATCACCAGAGTTGGTTGAAGCGAGGATAATTCGTTCAAGCAATGCAAGCGGTTTTTGAGTGGGGTGTTTGCCAAACTTTTTTTCTACACTTGGGGTAGTAGATATAGACCAAATGTCTTGGGAATCATCCTCAACCTTTATATCTTTCCATAACGAACGCATCTGTTTACCACCTGCTATGTTCTTCATAGCTTGATAATCAAATTTATGTTTACTCTTGTCAGACTTAGCCGCCCATAAAACAGTTTCATGGCTATGGGTGAAATAGCGTGTTGACAAGTTAGGCGCTGCATTTGGTTTATACCAGCATATCTCATTTAGTAATTTATAGCCTAACTTCTGTAACGCGAAGCCCACTGAATAGGTACTATGCATAGTACCAGATACCCATATAGTTCCATCGTTTTTCAACACACGCCGACAAGCGGCAAGCCATTGAAGAGCAAAATCATGATCGTTACTCACTCCATTCGATTTATCCCATTTCCCTTTATCGACAGACACCATCCGGCCTGCCTGACATGTGATACCACCATTAGAAAGAAAATAGGGGGGATCAGCAAAAATCATGTCTATAGAATTTACGCTTGCTAAATTAAGAATATCAATACAGTCACCTTTTAGAAGTTTAGCAGAGTGTTCCGAATCGTTATAAAACACAGAGAATGGAGTTTTTGTGCTATAAACGGCTTTATCTTCCGCTATGTGGAAATCAAAGGGATCTTGTGACTTCATATATCGAGTTTGAGAAATATGGCTTTTCTTTTCTTGGGATTTTAATCTTTTGGTCATTATTAACCTATAATAGATTTATTTCGTTTAGTTTAGTATACTCATTCCCTTCTTTTCAAGCAAGAAGAGGTCTTAAACCTTCTTTTATCCTATACCTATCCATTTCTCTTCTGAAAGTGTACAATCTTGATAACGAACATGAAAATCTTAACTATCATCGCAAGGGGACTATTTATAATTTGCGTGCCGGTACTGGCTTTCAATATCACTATCAGCTGGGCAGTGAATAGTACCGACTTTTACACCCATCGGTTCGAAAAATACGATGTCCGGCAGAGCCTGGCAGATAATGGTTTGAGTTTCAGCGCCGCCGACATGAAGATAATTGCCCGGGAATTCATCCGCTATTTCAATTCGAGTGAGGAACTGATTCACCTGATAGTGATGCAAGACGGTAAAACCATCGTAGAAGTATTCAATAATGAGGAAATCCTTCACTTCAAAGACGTGAAGGGACTATTCAGACTCAACTATTATCTTCTGGCAGGAACATTCGCCTACTGCCTCGCCTTCGCGCTGACAAGTATTTTTAGAGGAAGGGGCAAATACCGGCTGGAACTGGCATGGAGCACACTCACAGGCAGTGCTCTGACATTGGGGATAATGCTCTTGCTGGGTATCGGCATCTGGCTGGATTTCGACCATTTTTTCTATCAATTTCATCTCATCAGCTTCAGCAACGATTACTGGTCGGCGGCAGGAAATATGCTTTTGCTGTTTCCGCTGGGTTTCTGGTACGATGCCATTATTTACTGTGCGGTAACCATCGCTTTAATCGCAATAGTTCTGGGCGCCGTATCGGGAATTTATCTGAGCTACCACAGAAAAAAAGGGGAAGACGTTACTCCATCCCCAGACGCCGCAGGCGGCCCATAGTTTCGCTCGTGCTTTTCCGCCGTGAAGTGGCAAATTGGCAATACCCGTGCGTCTGGGACCGGGCAGGTTGGACATTTACAGCCCCTTTAACCGTGGCAGGTGTTACAATTACCGGAGGTACAGCTTGAACAACTGCCGCCGACAGAACTGGTTTCTCCGGTTTCAGCGGTAGTAAAACAGGCAAATTTAGAGAGCGCTCGTTTCGCGGGACGCTTGCACTTCGGGCATTCGGCCGGTTCGTCCGACCTACTAAACGGGCGCATCAATTCGAACTTCGTTTTGCATTCGGGGCAAATATATTCGTAAATCGGCATCTTTATCTCCAATTCCTAGTTTAGCGACTACAAAAACTTGCGTCAAGCTTCCCACACGACTTTTCCGCCGATAACAGTCATCCGTACTTTGATGTCTTTGATTTTTTCAGGCGATACTTTGGTCGGGTCGTCGCTCAATAAAACCATATCCGCCAGTTTCCCAGGAGTAATGGAGCCTTTTATTTTTTCCTCGTGAGAAGCATAAGCCGCATTAATGGTGTAAAGGGCTAATGCCTGCACTGCGGTAACACCTTCTTTCTGCACCATTTTATTTCCTGAAGAAGTCTGGCGGGTAATAGCGCCATAGATGCCCATCAGAGGATTACTCGGCACTACCGGCGAATCGGATGCTCCTGCCGTGACAATACCGGCATCGACCAGAGATTTCAATGGATAGAGAAATGGAACAATATCCGGGGAAACGGTTGCCAGATATCTGTCGCCGTTGTAATAAGCGTAAGAAGGATGGGTAACGACCGTCAGTTGTAAGCGCTTGATACGTTGCACCATCTGCGGTGTACATTCGGAACAATGCTCCATACGGTGTCGCCTTGTCCCGAAATCCGGCGAGTGCTTTTTCAGATATTCATAAGTGCTGATAACCGCATTTAGCAATTCCATCTGCACCGCGTGGCACGCCACCTGAAATCCCGCCCGGTGGGCATCCAGAACCATCTCGTTCAATTCTTCCTGAGAAGGATATAACTTGTCGGAAACGAGACTGGGGATAATCTTTATCGCCCCCAAGCGCAAATACTCGTCGCCCGAGCCGAAAGATAACCCGGCATCTTGGAACACCTGTAGCTCTTCCACGCCGGTCATCATATAAACCCTGCTTCCCAATAAGCCGTGTTCTTTAAAATGTTTATAGTAATGCCATCTTTTGAGGTCGTTAACAAAGGTGGCATCCTGAAGAGAAGTTAATCCTTGAGATAAATATTGCCGGTTGGCCAAAACAATGCCTTTATCGAGTTCCTCGGCGGAGATAGGCGGCATCACCTTTTCCCTGATATAACCCAGCATCTCGACCAGAAAACCGTTCGGCTCACCGTCTTCGGCCCTCCTGCCTATCATCGCCCCTGGTGGCTCGGGTGTTGCCGTAGTGATGCCTGCCAGTGCTAATGCCCGGCTATTGAGGACGCAACCATGCAGAGAGCGATGAGATAGAACAACCGGATGTTCCGGGGCAACTTCATCTATTTCCCAGCGGGTAGGATGTCGTTTTTCAGCCAGATA
>JAFGHZ010000145.1 GCA_016929875.1 Dehalococcoidales bacterium | reverse complement strand
GGGAGTCGTAATCAGTGAATAGTAACGAACTAAGAAGCTCGTACCTCAAGTTTTTTGAAGAAAAAGGGCATAAGATTATTCCCAGCGCATCCTTGATTCCTTTCGGCGACCCGACATTATTATTGACCAGCGCCGGTATGGTGCAATTCAAGCCGTATTTCACGGGTAAAGCCGTGCCGCCAAACACACGGGCGGCCTCTTGCCAGAAATGCTTCCGGACGACCGATATCGAGTCGGTGGGCGATGCCACGCACTGCACTTTTTTCGAGATGCTGGGAAATTTCAGCTTCGGCGATTATTTTAAAAAAGAAGTTATCCCCTGGGCATGGGAATATGTGACGCAATACCTGAAAATCCCGAAGTCGCGGCTCTGGATAACCGTTTTCACGGATGACGACGAGGCTTTCAATATCTGGTGCCAGACAGGGGTCTCTGAAGACAGGATTGTGAGACTCGGTGAAAAGGACAATTTCTGGGGCCCGGCGGGCAATTCGGGACCGTGCGGACCCTGCAGTGAAATTCATTATGATTTGGGTGAAAAGTTCGGCTGCGGCAAGCCTGATTGTAAACCGGGCTGCGACTGTAAACGTTACACCGAAATCTGGAACCTGGTTTTCCCGCAGTTTTTCCAAGATGAGAACGGCAAGCGTACCAATCTTGCAAAGCCCGGCATCGATACCGGAATGGGGCTGGAGCGCGTTTCGGCGATTATGCAGGGCAAGACAACGATGTACGATACCGACCTCTTTGTCCCCCTGATAAAAAAGGTGGCTGAATTGTCGGGCAAAAAATATGGCTCCGACCCTGTAACCGACAAGGCGATGCGGGTTGTTGCCGAACATGTCCGCGCGATTGCTTTCTTATTGGCCGACGGTGTGATGCCGGGCAAGGAAGGGAGGGGTTATGTCTTGAGACGCCTGCTCCGTCGTGCGGAGTATTTTGGCGAAACTCTTGCCCATGAGAAACCTTTCCTTATCAACGTAGCGGAAGTGGTTATCAAAAACATGGGGCAGATTTATCCGGAGTTGATGGATAACAAAAAGCACATCTTACATGTCATCGATCTGGAAGTCGACAGCTTCCGGAAGACACTCCCTGTCGGCGGCGGGATGCTGAATGACAAAATTGCCGAACTGAGCAGGCTCACAGAGAAAGATAAGATTATCCCGGGGGTGTTTGCGTTCGTGCTGCACGATACTTACGGTTTTCCCATCGACCTGACGAAAGAGATTGCGGCTTCACAAGGAACGTCTGTTGATATGGCAGATTTCGAGAAGGAAATGGAAAAGCAGCGTGAGCGTGCCAAATCGGCACAGAAGTATGGTGTGGGAGGTAACGCTATGGCGGCTATGGAAGCGGAACTCGAAGGCGGTCCGACCGTTTTTGTCGGTTATGACAAAGTCACGGCAGAGGCTTCTATCACCGCTTTATTGTCCGACGGCGAAGCTGTCGGTGTGATTAAAGAAGGGCAGGAAGCGAGCCTGGTGCTCGATATCACGCCTTTTTACGGTGAAATGGGCGGTCAGGTAGGAGATACCGGCGAAATCAAGAACGGTTCCGGTTTTTTTTCCGTTACGGACACCGTGCACACGGCGACTGGCATAACCGTACATCGCGGTAAGATGTTAAACGGAAGTCTGTCGGTGGGAGATAAGGTGCAGGCAGAGGTAAATCCCGGGCGGAGGTCGGATATCGCCCGCAATCACACGGCGACCCATCTGCTCCAGTATGCTCTGCGGCAGGTTTTCGGCAAGCAGGTACAGCAGAGGGGTTCGCTGGTAACCCCGGAAAGATTGCGTTTCGATTTCTCGCATCTCGTGGCGATGATGCCGGAAGAAATTCAGAAGGTACAGCGGATTGTCAACGAGAAAATCCGCCAGGACCTCGAGGTTCATGCCGAGGAAATGTCTTATCAGAAAGCTTTAGAGCAGGGAGCAATTGCCCTCTTCGATGAGAAATACGGTGATAAAGTACGTGCTTTGAAGGTCGGCAAACCGCCGGTGAGTTTCGAATTGTGCGGCGGCACTCACGTGAGTGCTACCGGGCAAATCGGCTTTTTCCACGTTGTCAGCGAAAGCAGTATCGGGTCCGGTCTGAGGCGTATCGAGGCGGTCACCGGTAGAGGCGCGGAAGAATACTTCGAAAAGCTGTCTGAAGAGTGGCAGGAGAAAATAAAAGTAAGCGAGGCCGTTCTTGACGGTGAAAGAAAACAGCGTCAAGCGGTCGAGAAGGAACTGGCACGTAAAATCGCCGAATCCCTGACTGCTGAGAAAATCAACGGAATCGACGTAATTGCAGCACACGTTCCGTCTTTGCCCCCGCAGGCTTTGCTCGATATGAGCGATATTCTACGTGAAAAATTAAAGAGCGGCGTCATCGTACTCGGTACGATTTTTGAAGATAAACCTTCTTTCCTGGCGGTGGTGACACAGGATTTAGTAGCTAAGGGTTACAATGCTGGCAATATCGTTCGGGAAGTAGCGAAGGTTACCGGCGGAGGCGGCGGTGGAAAGCCTACGATGGCCCAGGCCGGCGGCAAAGACAAAACCAGGGTTGAGACGGCCCTTAAGCTGGTCAAGAGTCTGATTGAGCATCAGGGTAAGTAATGGCGCGTATTCTTAGTCTCGATGTAGGGGATAAGAGAATCGGACTGGCGATGAGCGATCCCGGCGGCATTCTGGCAAGTCCTTTGACTATTATCGAGCGCACTGGTGGGACTGAAGATATTAAGTCCATTTTGAAAATTGCCGTAGAGAATCAGGTCGAGCGTATTATTATCGGCTTGCCGCGTTTGATGAGCGGTGCAATCGGACAACAGGCGGAAAAGGTCCAGGATTTCGCGGAAGTATTACGTTCCCGGACAGATATTCCCATCGAGTTTCGTGATGAGCGCCTGACTACGGTTACCGCCGTACGGCTCAAAGAAGAGACCGTTAAGAAAAAGAAAAACCACAGAATACGGTACGATGCCATGGCGGCGGCGGTTATCCTTCAAGAGTATCTGGATGAAAACACGAAGTGACTTCAAACTTATCAAAATCAGTGGTAAAGCCCGTGCGGGAGAACTAACAACCCGGCACGGTGTTGTGCAGACGCCGGTGTTGTGTCCCGTGGGTACTCAGGGGTCGGTCAAGACCCTGACTCCCGAGGAAGTAAAAGGCCTCGGAATGAAGATGGTTCTTGCCAATACCTATCATTTGTATTTGCGACCCGGTATTACAACTATTGCAGAACTGGGCGGTTTGCATAAGTTCATGAACTGGGACGGGGCTATCCTGACCGACAGCGGCGGTTACCAGCTTTTCAGCCTGTCGAAACTGAGCAGGGTGAATGACGATGGAGTTGTCTTCCGTTCCCATATCGATGGGAGCGAACATTGGATTACGCCGGAACTGGCAATCGAGTATCAGGAATCTCTGGGGTCGGACATTGCGATGGTGCTGGACGAGTGTATTGCTCATGATGAAAGCCGTGAGCGGGTCTGGTCGGCAATGGTGCGTACTCACCAGTGGGCGGGGAGATGCCTGAAGGCCCACAAAAAACGGGAACAGGATCTGTATGCTATCGTGCAGGGAGGCGTTTTTTCTGATTTACGGAAACAGTCCGCGGAATTTTTGACGTCGCTGGAGTTCGACGGTTATGCGATCGGTGGTTTGAGTGTCGGGGAGCCGAAGAACACGACACTTGACATAACGGAACAAACGGCGGAATTGTTACCGTCCGATAAACCGCGCTACTTGATGGGTGTCGGCTCTCCCGAGGATGTCGTGGAATGTGTTGCGCGGGGCATTGACATCTTTGATTGTGCTTTACCGACCCGGGTCGCACGTAACGGAGGCTTTTATACGGGGAAGGGCAGGGTGGATATCGAGAACGCGACTTTCAGTCGGCAGGATGCCCCCGTAGATACGGATTGTAATTGCTACACCTGCAGGAATTTTTCGGCGGCTTATCTGCACCATCTTTTCCGGTGCAAAGAACTGCTGGGTTACCGCCTGGCGACGATTCACAATCTATCTTTTATGAGTAATCTGGTGCAATCAGTCAGGGACGCTGTCCTGGGCGGCACTTTTGATAATTTCCGCAGGGAGTTTTTGTCGACTTACAAAACGACCGACGAGCAGACGCGAATCAGCCAGAAGCAAAAATGGCTTGAATCAGCAAGAAGAAAAGAGTCGAAGGATTGAGGCTCGCTTTTACTTGCCTGTGAATAGGAAATCAACTACCCACAATGTCTTTGCGAGGAGCCATAGCGACGAAGCAATCTAAGACGGTGGTATATTTTATAGGAGGGCTTTAGATTGCCACGTCCCGATTACATCGGGACTCGCAACGACAAAAGGGAGTCAGTTAGCAATTTGCTTGTCTAGTTTAGCGATAACCTGTTTCGCTTCGGTTACGGTGCGCTCCAGAAGTTCTGCGATGGCGGGGATATCGTGGATTTTGCCGGTCGTCTGTCCCATTAATAGAATGCCGTTGACGATGTCGCCTTCCATAGCTTTATAAAAAAGACTGGTCCCGATTGCAAAGCGCATCGTTGCGGACAGTCCTCTTTTGCCTCTGCCGATACCGGCTTCCTGCCCTCTCATTTTGAGCGCGGTTTTGAACAATTGCCTCCAGCTCATCTTGAGGGTATTTTTCATCAACAGGCCGGCGGAGATGGCGTCGAACAGGGGGAAGGCCTTTTTCTTCAAGATGTTTTCAGCGGCTTTATTGCGCCATACCCTGCAATTGATACCATCGAAAGCAGGGTCGATAATCGTATCTTCCTCGGTAGCCTTGACCCAGATTTCTTTTACGGTATCGGGGACTTCGGCCTCTTTAGTCGCTGCCAGCCTGGTGCCCATAGAAATACCCTCGGCTCCGAGTGCCAGTGCTGCTGCCAGCCCTTTACCATCGGCAAAGCCGCCTGCGGCGATGCAAGGAATTTTGACAGCTTCCACGATTTGCGGTATCAGTACTACCGCGCCCACATTGCCCGAATGTGCCGCTGCCTCGTAGCCAGTTATGGCGAGGGCATCGACGCCGATTTCCTCGGCACGCCGGGCATGTTTGACCGTGGCAACCGTACCGATAATTTTGCCGCCGTAGGCATGTACGCCCTGAATCAAGGGTATAATCTCCGGAGGCCTCCCGAGGGAATAGTTAACAATCGGCACCTTCTCCCCGATGACAACGTCTATCAGCGACGGGTCGCCGAGACTCAGGGCGAGGTTGACCCCGAAAGGTTTATCGGTCAATTTCCTTATCTCGCGGATGGCTTCTCTGAGAGTATCGGTATTATATTGTGCGCCGGCTAAAAGCCCCAGCGCTCCTGCGTTCGAGACCGACGCCACCAATTTAGGCGTGGTCAGCCAGTTCATTCCCGCCAGCATAATGGGATAACGGATACCAAAAAGTTCGGTCATTCTTGTTTTCATTATTTCCCTCGCCCGGCGTAATCTTCGATATGTGTTTTAAGCAAAGAATTTTTTGGCGATGCCATACGTAGTAAGATTGACGGTTTTTACGCCCTGGGCTACTTTTTCCAGCTTGACCCCGACGATTCGCGTCCCGTGCAGAGCGGTCATTTCACCGTATTTTTTCTCTTTCACCAGGTCGATAGCTTTAACTCCGAATGCCGTTGCCAGTACTCTGTCGTATGCTACCGGCGTGCCGCCTCTCTGGAT
>JAFGHZ010000144.1 GCA_016929875.1 Dehalococcoidales bacterium | reverse complement strand
TTTTTCCGCAACTGGCGCGTGCTGGCGCTCTCATTAACGCAGAACTGGGTCATCGGGCCGATAGTGATGTTTTTCCTGGCGCTGTTATTCCTCGGCTATGTCTGGCCGATGCCTGACTATATGGTCGGGCTGATTATGATAGGTCTGGCGCGGTGCATCGCGATGGTGATTGTCTGGTGCGAGCTGGCGCAGGGGGACAACGAATATTCCGCCGGACTGGTCGCGTTCAACGCCGTCTTCCAGATGGTCTTTTACTCGATATTCGCCTACATCTTCATTACCGTCCTCCCACCGCTGTTCGGATTAAAAGGGATGGCAGTCAAAGTCTCGCTGTGGGAAGTCGCGCAGAGCGTCCTCATCTACCTCGGGATACCGTTTTTCGGCGGAATGGTAAGTCGGTTTGTCCTGATGAAGATAAAGGGTAAAGACTGGTACGAGAACAAGTTCATCCCGAAAATCAGTCCAATAACATTGATTGCATTGCTGTTCACGATTGTCGTCATGTTCTCGCTGAAGGGCGAAGTCATCGTGCAGCTGCCGCTGGATGTATTGAAGGTTGCCGTGCCGCTACTCATCTATTTCGCGATAATGTGGTTCATTTCTTTCTATATGGGGAGGAAACTGAGCGGCGATTACAGCAAGACGGTGACGATTGCGTTTCACGCCGCGGGAAACAACTTCGAGCTGGCGATAGCGGTCGCGGTGGGGGTATTCGGCATCAACTCGGGACAGGCGTTTACGGCGGTCATCGGGCCGCTGGTCGAGGTGCCGGCACTTTTGGCACTGGTGAATGTGGGGTTGTGGTTCAAGAGGAAGATGGTGTGGAAGGGATGAGAATTATTTTGGACCGTTTTGGTTTGTTACTCAGTATCAATAGCTTTAAGACAGTATTCCGGTATACTATGGTATAAACAATCGTCTGATTTTATATCATATACAGGTGCAGCCCATTGCCCTCCATATGTAACAGGCTCTGAAATTTCTATAATTTCAGCCGGTTGTCCTATGTTCAAAATTTTAATTTTTCCTTTTCTATCAAGAAAGGTTGATTTATATACTTGAATATTTTCAGTAATAGTTACTTTTTGCCCTTTCTTAAAAATACCATTGTAGTACCACTTTTCCATTTCTTTACTCCCAAACCAATTCTATTACAATCAGATAATATAAAGTTCATTGTCCGGCGATGCGTTTTAATTATTCCAATTACCATCCCATGTTAAGTAGATACTTGTGACTGTTCCCATACTATCCCAGGTCGATTCCCAACCAGGTTCAGGGAAGAGACTCGTCGGAATGTATTCCTGTCCAATTTGCACATGTACTATTTTGTCACAACTCGATGGACCGTAAGTATTGGAGATTCCTGTAACATCTATGTAAACTATCCCTCTATCTGTGGTTTTAAAGGCACATAATGCGTGCCCTGCATCAGTTAGTTTTATGGATACATAAGCACACCGGATGCCAGCCTTCTCAGCATTATTGTGCAATCTTTCTGCGAAATCGGCGCATACACAAGGGTTACCTGGTTGTGTAATGCCGTCAATGATATTTTTGATGCGATTCAGGTTAACACGGCTCTCGGCAGTGCCATAATAGGAACTCAACATTCTATCAGTGTAAGTATAAGGATATTGGCCTGTATTATCGTTTCGTAAAAAAGCAACCAATTGGTCGTATGTTGGGTCTACTGCATCTTTATTATTAATCAAGATGAGAAAATTCCCTTCATCATCATAACAACCGTCACCTGAGAGTGTGCCTTCTGGGTCATCAACCAAGCCTAAATAGTAGTTTTTATATACTCCGGTGTGGAGATTAATAGTTTGAGTGGTTTGTGTCGAAATGTTTATCTGAGATGTTGTAGTAGTGTCTACGTCAGTGGTTCTGACAGAAGTACTGACAACAGTTGGGTTAATAATTCCGCTATTGTTATTCCTACTAGAAAATGTAGATTGTATTTTATCCCCAACTATATCCTTATAGGTCGACAGCGGCTCTACGCCAGCAAAAGCTAGAATAAGAAATAAAACGATTAGAGAAAATACGGTTAACTTCATACTTGGTTTACGCCAGCTATTCTTTGTAATAACTCTACAAATCCAGATGAAAAATATGAGCTCTAAGATAAGGATGATACTACCAATTAAAGGTGTTTGTGCAGATTGGTGAGAAAACAATTTAAAGCCAGACCAAATAAGCAAACCTAAAGAAGCTAATAAAGAGCAATTTAATAATGTTCTATATATATAGCCGATAATTTTATATTTGCGAGTATAGTAAAGGAACCATTTTTCTACAGAAAAGATAAGTGAAAATCCTAAGAGTATCCAGAGGGGGATGTTTGTATGGAGTGTGGCAATGATTATCACGCCTATCAAGGTAGATAAAAAAATCAAAAGAAGAGATAACAAGGGGGTAAATGTCTTTTTATTAATAAAGAGAGGCGATTTTTTAAGGTTTGAATTTGGTGGACTCGAAACGGGATTTTTTACTGGGGAATTTTCGACCCGGCTCATATTTTTACCAAGTCTTTTGTTAACGCAATCTACACATGTACAGGTGGGTGGATGTTTACCTCTGAACCAGTCTCTGTTCCATATAGGCATGATAATAACTCTAACTAATGTCAGTTCTGTGGTAATGTAATCACAGGTATTATACTACTATTTGAAATTTATGCAATTACTTTAGTAAATGAATATGACAACAGGCGCAATGAGGCGGGGTAAGGGGTACTGGATTCCCTGCTCGCGCAGAGAATGACAAAAGGGGGATGGCATTGCGATATATCCCGATTCACAAAGTTCATACGGGATGGCATTGCGATGCCAGATACAAGGGGTGGTCGTCGGTGATGAGACGGGCGCCTTTCGCGACAGCTTTCCGCATGTGCTTCGGCAGGGTGAACATCATTCGATGCGCCTGTCCGTCGTAGAACTTCAGATTTTTCAACGAGCGCCGTTTAATTTTCTTGTCCACTTCGGCAGGCGTCAGCGCGGCCGCATTCAGAGTCGACGAAGCGACGCAGAACCCCCAGGGACCGCCGAAGGAAGGGATGTCGGCGATGTAGATATCGACGATGGGGAAGACGCTCTGCAGGGTATGTTTCACGGATTTCAGGTTGAGCAGTTCGGTATAAGAGCCGCAGCCCGCCTGCACCGAGATGATGCCGTTCTTGGTCAGCTTGCTGCGGACGATTTGATAAAACTCCTTAGTGTAGAGCAGGTAGGCGGGACCTTCTTCAACCGGCTCGGTCAAATCGATAATAACGACATCGAACTTCTCCTTGCTCTCCGCCAGCCACTTGCGGGCGTCGGTATTATAGACTTCCGCACGTTTGTCGTCGAAAGCGCCGGCGTGATATTCGGGGAGGTATTTTTTGCAGATTTTGATGACGTCCTTATCGATGTCCACCATGACGGCCCTTTTAACGGTGGGATGAGCCAGGACCTCGCGCAGGGTAGCACCCTCGCCGCCGCCGGCGATGAATACCTTTTCGGGCTTCGGGTGGGCGAGCATCGGGGGGTGCACCAGTAGTTCGTGATAAATGAACTCGTCCGCCTCGCTGGACTGGATTTTGCCGTCGAGCACCAGCAGTTTGCCGAAGGTGGGACTGCGGAGGATTTCAATCGATTGAAACTTCGTACGGCCGGCATATAAAGTGCCTTCGATGGCATGCAACTGCAGGAGATGCGGATTTATTTCGTCGAAAAACCACTTGGTGGACTGAATTTCCATAGTGCCTCTATTTCGCTTTCTTCTTTTTGACTTCGGGAGTGCCGCGGTACAGCTGGATGACGGAATGGGTTTTCGGATGGAGCCGTGCGATGATGACATCGGCGGCTTTTTCGGGTTTGACGGTATTGCCGCAGGTGAAGATATCGGCGCCCGCGTAGCCGTGCTCGGGCCAGGTATGAATGGTGAGATGGGACTCGGCGATGACAAGCACGCCGCTGACGCCCTGAGGCTTGAACTGGTGGAAGGACTCGCCGAGGATGGTGGCGCCCGACTTATTGGCGGCCTCGATCATAATTTCCCTGATGGCGACGATGTCGTTCAAAATCTTCCGGTCGCAGTCGTTGAGCTCGATGAGCAGATGCTTACCCAATGCGTTCAATCGCCTGCCTCCTTTAGAAGATTTTTGTGTCCTATTTATCAGGTAAAGTAAAACACAAGTTCAATTTTATAATAAAGAAAACGGATTAAGCAATAGCGGGAATAGAAAGAGTCATTGCGAAGAATGGAGTGATGTGGCAATCTGAAGCGGACGGTGATATCTAGTTTTGGGATTGAGATTGCTTCGCCTCCCGATATAATCGGGATGGTCTCGCAACGACAGTAGAGGGGTATGGTCCTGATTGCGTCGGGGGACTCCTCCATGATGACAAAAGAGGGGGGACTGGATTCCCTGCCTTCGCCGAGAATGACAAAGAAGGGGATGGGGCACTACGGTGTCGGATTCCCCTCCACCAGATTCTTCGTCGTCCCGATAGAATCGGGACTCCTCGCAATGGATGAGAAGTGGAGGTATTGAACAGGCGGGGACGCCGGTTCCACCAGGATGACAGAGAGGCTTTCGCAAATTCCCTCTTTATTCTATAATGTGGTAAAGTTATTCCACCCGATAAGTTTACATAATGAAGGCGGGAAATGAAAGTACTCGGCATCGACCCGGGGACGATAGTCGCGGGCTACGGAATCGTGGATAATACCAACGGCAATCTGAAGATGGTCGTTTGCGGCGTCGTGAAATCTTCGCCGCGCCTGCCTCCACCGGAACGTTTGTGTAATCTGTTCAAGGGCCTTTCGGAAGTCGTGGCGCGCTACAAACCCGATGCCGTCGCGGTAGAAACGCCCTTCGTTTCCAATAACGTCAGCACCGCCCTGGCAATCGGTAGGGCGCAGGCAATCACGATTCTCGTTGCCGCCATCAAGAAAATCCCCATTTACGAATACACGCCGGCGGAAGTAAAACACCGGGTAACCAGCTACGGAGCCAGCTCCAAGGAGCAAATCCAGCGGATGGTCAAGCTGCAGCTCAATCTGTCGGAAATACCCCAGCCGAGCGATGCCGCCGACGCCCTCGCCGTGGCGCTCTGCCATATCAGCGAGACCCATATGAACGACCTCATCGAGGAAAAACCGAAGAGGAGTAGAAAATGATTGCCAGCTTACAGGGGATTATCGATGCCATCGGCAGGGATTCGATGATTGTCAATGTCAACGGGGTCGGTTTCAAGGTTGCCGTCCCGACCTCCGTTTTGAGCGATTCAGGTGTTATCGGGAAGGAAGTGAAGCTATATACCCACCTGCATGTCAGGGAAGACGAGATGAGTCTTTACGGCTTCGGCTCCCTCGACGAACTGAGGCTGTTCGAGACACTGCTGACCGTTTCCGGGCTGGGACCGAAGACGGCGATGGGGATACTTTCCGCAATGAGTGCCGACCAGCTGGCGATGGCGATCGCTTCCGGGAGTACGGAGATTTTGACGACTATCCCCGGCATCGGCAAAAAGACCGCCGAGCGGTTGATACTGGAACTCAAGGATAAAGTGGGCAAGGTGATGATTTCTACTTCGGCGGGGAAAGCTGCCCAGGAAAACGCCGACGTGGTCGGAGCACTGATTTCTCTCGGCTATTCGGTGAACGAAGCCACGCGCGCCGTCGGGGCACTTCCCGCGGGGAAGAAGTTAGCGCTGGAAGAGAAGCTGAAGCTGGCACTGCAGTATCTGGGAAAGTAGGGAACTCTCAATATCACCACTGCACGAATATAGGGATGTTTGTCCAGCCATGTGTACGATTGGTTGATTCCGTTTAGCTTCATCATCTAGCTCAATATCGGGGATACAGGAATAACTATTTCGTCTTTGTATCTCGGAGTGAGTTAATAGTCTTCCTCTTCTTGGTGATGTTGAGTATGATAATAGTAAGGCCGCTGACTATGAGTACACCGGCGACTCCCCAGACAACCATAGCGTATTCCTTCCCTTCGGTCTCCAGAGATCCCGTGAAAAGCCCTGATTGGGCTGCAACGGCAAGGCCACTGAGGCCGAGTACTATGGCACCAGGCAACAAGGCCAAGCCAATTCTCAATGAAGGCAGTCGCATATGCAAATTATAGCATAGTGAAGGTTTGTATATGCTACATATTACGATCGGGAAGACAGATTGGTGGTAAAGTGATCGCAGGGGACAAGTGTATAGTGTCAAATAGCTGTTATTTCTTCAATCTTTTCAGAACGGCGTCCTGATAGATTTTTATCAGGCTTTTGCCGTGCTGGACGGTACGCTCCTGCTTTTTCTTCAGCTTACGCTCGCGCCGTTCCTGTCGGGTCTCGGAAGGGTTAACCGGTTCAACGTCGGGCATATTTCGCACCTGCCTCTTTATCGACGGGGTCGAGGTCTTTTCTCAGCTCATAAATGCGGTCGCGGAGTAACGCCGCTTTCTCGAAGTCCAGATTTTTGGCGGCTTTTTTCATCTGCGTCTCAAGCTCTTTAACCAGGCGGGCGATGCCTTCCTTCGTGGCGGGAGTGGTAACGTAGGGCGTCTTCGTTTCCGCTACGGCTTTCACCCTTTCGGTGATGTCCTTGATGGCTTTCCTGATGCCCTGAGGGGTGATGCCGTGCTCGCGGTTGAATTCTTCCTGAATAAGACGGCGTCGTTTCGTTTCGTCGATAGCGGCCTGCATCGATTTAGTGACCGTGTCCGCATACATAATGACATGGCCGTCGATGTGCCGGGCGGCGCGTCCCATAGTTTGAACCAGAGCACCCTCAGACCGCAAGAAACCTTCCTTATCGGCGTCGAGGATTGCCACCAGACCGACTTCCGGGAGGTCGAGCCCTTCACGGAGAAGGTTGATACCGACGACGACGTCGTAAACACCCAATCGCAGGTCGCGCAAAATTTCGACACGCTCGAAGGTTTCCACCTCGGAGTGGAGATAGTGGGTCTTGATATCGAGTTCGATAAGATAGTCGGCAAGCTCTTCCGCCATGCGCTTGGTCAGGGTCGTGACGAGACAGCGCTCTTTTTTCTCGACGCGTATTTTAATTTGCTCCAGTAAGTCGTCGATTTGTCCTTTGGTCGGTTTGATTTCGATAGTCGGTTCCAGTAAGCCGGTGGGACGTACCAACTGCTCGACAATCTGCTGGCTCTGGCTGTATTCATACGGGGAGGGGGTCGCCGAGACATAGACGACCTGATTGATTCTCTCCTCGAATTCGGTGTAGTTAAGCGGGCGGTTGTCCTTCGCCGAAGGCAGACGGAACCCGAAATCGACCAGGGTCTGCTTGCGAGAGAGGTCGCCGTGATGCATTCCTCTGATTTG
>JAFGHZ010000143.1 GCA_016929875.1 Dehalococcoidales bacterium | reverse complement strand
TGAAACAAAAAAACTGAACGAATACGAACTGATTATAATATTCAATCCGGAACTAACAGAAGAAAAACTTACTGCCGATATCGATAATGTCAAGAAGTTCATTACCGGTAAGGGCGGTGATATTACCGATACTAAACCGTGGGGCAAGAGACGGCTCGCCTATTCTATAAAACATTCCATGGAAGGAAACTATATCCTGATCAAGTTCAAGATGAAGCCGAATTTCAATCGGGAATTGGAAACCAGCCTCAGAATTTCTGAGGATGTTTTACGTCATCTTCTTGTTAAAGTCGGGTAGAATAGACTCTCTTCCGGAAGCTCGTTAGGGTCGTAAGGAGTTTTGAGACGATGGTGAGCGTTAACAGGATGACACTTATCGGTAATCTGGGGAGTGAGCCGGAGATGCGTTTTACCCCCAGCGGGCGGCCGGTGACTTCGTTTCGTGTGGCCACTAACTGGCGGTACAATACTCCCGACGGGGAGCGTAAAGAGGAGACAGAATGGTTCTCCATAGTTGCCTGGGGAAAACTGGCAGAGCAGTGCAATCAATTCCTGACCAAAGGCAGGCTGGTCTATGTGGAGGGCCGATTGCGTTTACATACATGGGAAGGACAGGACGGCCAAAAAAGGGCACGTAATGAGGTTATTGCCGACAGGGTTAAGTTCCTTGACAGACAGGGAAATGTTCCCGCCGGTGAAGCTAAGACAGAAGAGGGCGATGTCAACGAGGTTGAACCAGAGGATATCCCCTTCTAATATTAATGGAGTTCGTAAGCAGTGACAACTACAGAGAAGACATCTAGACCAAGAACAATGAAGACAGGCCGGGCAAGGTATGTGCCGAAGCGCAAAGTTTGCTTTTTCTGCGCCAACAAAAATGAGGTGATCGATTACAAGAGCCCGGAAAAGCTACGGAGTTACGTGTCGGAGAGGGCGAAGATTGACCCGCGCCGTCGTACCGGAACATGTGCCAAACACCAACGTGCCGTGGCAACTGCTATCAAGCGGGCACGGTATCTGGCATTATTACCCTTCGTCCCGGAGCATGTTTTTACGGCACCGGTCGGTAGCCCTGCTTCTTCTAATCCCCCCGTTAGTGACGCCGAACAAAAATCGGCTCCGTAACTAGTATTGAGGTTAAGTTAACGTGGCAACAAAGAGAACTTATCAGCCAAAGAAGATACCGCGGAAGCGCGAACACGGTTTTCTAAAAAGAATGAGTACCAGAGGCGGTCGAGACGTTCTGAAGGCAAGACGTCAAAAAGGCCGTAAGCGTCTGACCGTGGTCTGATGATAAAATCGTCTGGAGGGACGTCACGGGAGGAATAGGACGCCTTAACAAGCCGGAACAGTATGCGGCAGTTTATGCTCGAGGTATTTCACGGAGTTGTGCTTTGCTGGTACTGAGGGCTTTACCCAATGGGCTTCTTTTCTCCAGGTGTGGCTTTTCGGTCAGTAAGAAAATAGGTACGGCGGTTGTCAGAAACAGGGTAAAAAGATTGCTTCGCGAGATTATTCGTTTGACACCGCTCGCACCAGGATGGGATATCGTATTAATTGCCCGCCCGGTTTCAGCTAATGCAGATTTTGCGGAATTGAATAGTGCAATAAAGAGTTTGTTGTTTCGGGTAAAGATATCAGGGGCAGACCCGACAACCTCTAAAACAGTGGAATAAAGTGAAAGAGATTTGTCTGAAATTGATTAGACTTTATCAATCTACGATATCGCGGGTGCTCCCTTCCTCGTGTCGTTTTACGCCTACGTGTTCTCAGTATACGTATGAGGCAATTACTAAGTATGGTATTTTCAAAGGTGTCTGGATGGGAGCGAAGCGTATCGCTCGCTGTAATCCTTTTAATGACGGCGGTTATGACCCGGTCCCGTGAGGACCTGTGTCGGAGCAAAAAACCAGGTGAAGATTAAGCATAAGTTATTATTGACTACCGTATCAGTACTCGTTCTGAGTATGCTCGTCGTGTCGGGTTGCGTCGGGGGTGTTTCTTCGCGCGGTTGGGCAGGCGGCATCGTGTCCGATGGTATTTTGTTTGCAGCTTCCATGAATGGCAAGATTATTGCCATCGATGCCGGCAGCGGTGAAATCCTTGGTTCTCCTGTTCAACTGGTAGTCCAGTCGTCGGGAGGGTTGAGTTGTTTGCCGTCTTCTTGCGGCGGGGGGGCTACAACTTCCGCGGTAGTCATCTACTCTTCGCCGGTAGTTCAAAACAACATAGTTTACATCGGCGGGAGTGATGGTAAATTACATGGTTACCCATTTATAGATAATACCTTACGTACAAACCCCGAGTGGTTATATCCTAAAAGTGGTTCTTTGAGCGGTGCAATCATTGGTAATATCGTGGTAGTTAACGATAGCATTTATTTTGCGACTGCCAATGGTAATGTTTATGCTTTGAATGCCGAAGACCTCAGTGAAAAGTGGGCTCAGCCTTATGAAATCGGTAGCAAAGTTTGGTCGGCACCCGCCGTTGAGGGCGATACCCTGTATGTCGGCAGTTTGAACAGGAAGCTTTATGCGATAGATGCTATTGCCGGTACTCTGAAGTGGGAATATGAGTTCGACGGCGCTATCAATTCCGCCCCGTTAGTTTACAACGGTAAGGTCTATATCGGCGATTTCAGTCGACACTTCTATGCACTGGATGCAAATAGCGGTCAACTGGTCTGGGAATTTCCCTCTGCCGATAAAAGTGCGGACAATCCTCAGAACTGGTTCTGGGCAAAACCGGTAGTTCTCAACGGAGTCATTTACGCTCCCTGTCTCGACGGTAATGTTTACGCATTGAATGCCGACAACGGCAGTCTGGTACACAGGTATGTGCTCGGCGATTCTATCAGTTCATCGCCGGTCGTAATAGGCGATACCATTGCCGTAGCGACGACGGATTTATACAAAAAGACCGGCAAGGTTTACATTATCGATACCCTGAATAAGACTCAAAAAGAACTGGAAAGCTTTGCCGAAGGCATAAATGCCCCTCTTTTCGCTTACAATGGCGTCGTTTATGTCCATACGACGAAGGACAACCTGTATGGTTTGAATCCTGAAACGCACACGAAACAGACGTTTTCTCTCAGCACGGTGAAGTGAGGTAATATCTTTTGGATATCGGCGCAATCTGGCAACTTATTATTTTGAACCCGATGATAAACATTCTCGTCGTGGTTTCCAAATTTCTGTTCAACAGCCCTGGATTGGCGATTATCGTCTTTACCGTCATTATAAGATTGGCGATGTATCCTCTCACCAGGAAGCAACTTCAAGCCAGTAAGAAGATGCAGGACATTCAGCCCAAGATTCAGGAGCTTAAGAAGAAGTACGGTAAAGACCCGCAGCGGATGGCGAAGGAGCAGGCGGCACTCCTCAAAGAAGCGGGCGTGGCTAATGTCGGATGTATTCTGCCGATGTTAATTCAGACGCCTATCTGGATAGCGCTATATCAATCGATTATGCGCATCCTCGCAACCGCTCCTGAGGAACTGTTGAACCTGTCTCAGCATTTGTATTCGTCGTGGTCGGTGGTCTTTCCGGCAGTGCCTTTAAACAGTCGTTTTCTCTGGCTCGACCTCGGAGCACCGGATGCGTTATACATTTTACCTATCCTGGTAGGCGGTACGATGTGGCTCCAACAGAAGATGGTAACGCCCAAAGTTGCCGACCCTCAGCAGCAATCGCAGAGCCAAATGATGCTGGTGATGATGCCGCTCCTGTTTGCTTTTATGACTCTCTCCTTCCCCAGCGGACTGGCTCTGTATTGGGTAGTATCCAATATCGTCGGAATTGTTGTGCAGTATTTTGTTACCGGCTGGGGCGGCCTGGCCGATATGTTTGGCAGAAACAAGGCCGATGTTAGCAAATCACCTAAGCCGTCGTCCGAATCTAAACTGCCGCCGGCAAAACAAATTGATAGCACCGCCCGTAATGTTACTGCGGATTCGCAGAAAACGGAGAAAAGGAAGCCGATATGGAAAATCTGGAAATAACCGCTAAGACTGCGGAAGAGGCGGTTGCCAAAGCCTTGAAACAGCTGGGTGTT
>JAFGHZ010000142.1 GCA_016929875.1 Dehalococcoidales bacterium | reverse complement strand
TCCCTATTCCCGTATGAGAGGGCCCCATAATAATAAATGTATCCTTGAGACGAACACGTGATACTGTCGCCCCGACCACCGGTCCCGAATAAACATAGCCGGCGTGCGGAGCATAATAGCCGATGACATCCTCTTTAGCGACTTTCTCATCGACCATCCCGCGAATCATCGATTTCAGTTCTTCCGATGAAGACGGGTAAAATTGGCCGTCGACTACTGGTTTCCTAATCATCATCCCCCTCCTTTACCGACCCTGAAATTGAGCTCGGCACCGCAGAACTTACAGCGGGAGCCGTTCAGTCCGGTAACTCTTGTCTGATAACCGAACCGCTCCACCACCTGCTTGCCGCAATTATAACAGGTGGTATTCTCACTCGCGTGCCCGGGCGCATTGCCGACATAGACGAATTTCAATCCGGCTTTACGCCCGATATCACAGGCATGCTCCAGAGTAGCAATCGGTGTCGACGGCAGGTTCATCATATTATAGCTGGGGTGAAACCGGGTAACATGCCACGGAGTCTGTTCTCCGAGTTTGTTATGAATCCAATTGGCAATCCCTTCCAATTGTTCGTCATCGTCGTTCATCGTGGGAATAATATTGGTCACGACCTCCACATGCATATTCCACTTCACCCTGGCACGTACGGCAACCTCTAAGATGCCTTTCCAGCGGGTTATTTTCGCCAGATTGCGATAAAGAGTGTCGGAAAAACCTTTGACATCCACCCTCCACGCATCCAAGTAAGGGCCAATGATATCCAGCGCTTCCTGGCTGAGATAACCGTTCGTCACATAGACCGTATAAAGATTTTCCTCCTTTGCCAGCCTGGCACAATCCAGAGTGTATTCGAACCATATCGAAGGCTCGTTATATGTCCAGGCAATACCCTGACAGTTGAAACGTTTGGCAATTCCGATGGCAATTTCCGGTGTGATTTTCTGTGAGTTAGCCATTACTTCCTCGGCCATCGAGATTTCCCAGTTCTGACAATCGAGGCAGTGGAAGTTACAGCCCCAGCTTCCCAGAGAGAACACCTGAGTGCCCGGGTAGAAATGGAAGAGTGGCTTTTTCTCGATAGGGTCGGCGGCACCGGAGGAGACAAGGGCATAATTGAGATTATAGAGGGTACCGTTTTCGTTCCGGTACATCTTGCAAACTCCGGTTTTACCCCGACTGATAATGCACCGCCACTGGCAGATGCGGCATCTGACTACGGAGTGGGGAAGCTTTCCATAAAGCAATGCTTCGTGCATTTTGCCCTCCGGACAGCATTACTGACACAATTATAACACCAGGGTTAAATCCGTGTAACAAATCCCCCTTTTCCCTTGACAAGCCGGAGACACCGGTGCTAGTATCAAATTGGAAGACAGGCGTAAGCCGTCGAACATGAAATAAGTTAGCCATAACAATCGAATATATCTTGATGGGTCGCTTGGATCGGACACGACCGAGACGGCAAACAAGTAATTTGGTAAGAAATGCCCTCTCAGACTATGTCCGTGAGGGCATTATATTTTTACGGGAGGTCAGGTGAGATGCTGAAAATCGGCATTATCGGCGCCGGCACCGTCGGCACCGCCCTGGCAACGAAACTGAATGAAAAGGGCTACAAAATAGTCGCTGTAGCCGATTGTACCCGTAACTCGGCGGAAAAGCTGGCTTCCTCAATCGCCGGCTGTAAAGCAGTCGAACACAATCAGGATGTCGCCGATGCCGCCGACTTCGTCTTCATCACCACTCCGGACAGCGTTATCCCCGTTATCGCCTCCGGATTGCGATGGCACAAAGGACAGAGCGTCGTACATTGCAGCGGCGCCGACTCCACCGAAGTCCTGCAGCCCGCCCGCCGGACGGGCGCTGATGTAGGAGTTTTTCATCCCCTGCAAACTTTTGCCAGTGTCAAACAGGCAATCGATAATATCCCCGGTTCGACCTTTGCTATCGAAGCCGAAGAACCTCTCCTGACTACCCTCAAGCAAATGTCCGATGCCCTCAACGGCAAGTGGATAGAGCTGAAACCCGAAGACAAAGTCATGTACCACGCGGCGGCGGTGATTGCCAGCAACTATATGGTAACGCTGGTAAAACTGGCAGACGACCTGTGGCAGACCTTCGGCATTCCGCGCGAGCAAGCGACACAGGCACTTTTACCCCTATTGAAAGGAACACTCAATAACATTGCCAACGTCGGTATCCCCCAGTGTCTTACCGGCCCCATCGCCCGGGGCGATACCGTTACTGTCAAAAAACACCTCGAATCTCTCAAGAAAGAAGCCCCCGATGTCCTGTCCACCTACTGCGAACTCGGACTGCAAACCATCCCGATTGCTCTGGCAAAAGGGAAAATCGACGAAGATAAAGCCGCTGAACTACGTGCTCTTCTGAAAACCGGTTTTCAGAATAAATCAAATACAAAGGTTTCCGTTGACGAACACGTCACCAAATAATCTGTGTGCAGGGAGAGAATGATATGAGAACGATGTTGAAGAGTAAAATCCACCGCGCTACCGTGACCGACTGCAACATCAACTACGAGGGGAGCATTACCATCGACCGTAAGCTTCTAAAGGCGGCGGACATCCTTCCTTACGAACAGGTGCATGTCGTCGATGTGAACAACGGCAATCGTCTGGTTACTTACACTATCGAGGGCAAGGACGGAGAGATTTGCCTCAACGGCGCCGCCGCTCGATTGGTCAACAAGGGGGACATCGTCATTATCATCTCCTACACCGATGTTAAGGAAAGCGAACTGAAAAATTACCGTCCCACACTGGTCCACGTCGACTCTCAAAACAAGATTACCGCCAAGAAGGGAATCGTCCAGAAAATCCGCAGGGAGGGATAATATGGCCCCGACAGTAAAAAGGGTTACTATCAACGACATCAAGGAAATGAAACGCAAGGGTGAGAAAATCACCATGCTCACCGCTTACGATTACCCCAC